>DAOQNB010000016.1:3943-21567 GCA_035335845.1 Acidobacteriota bacterium
AAATCTCAGCCGGAAGTGTCACCCTGACGCTGACAACCAATGATCCAACCGGACCCTGCGGAGCCGCGACTGACACGATGGTCATCACGATCAATGCGGGTGCCACGGTCAATGCTGGACCTGATCAGACGGTGTGTGCCTCCAGCCCATCAGTGACTCTGGCTGGAAGTTTCGGTGGGCTGGCGACCTCAGCCACCTGGACCGGCGGCAGCGGGACATTCAACCCGAATGCCAGTGCGGTCAATGCGGTTTACACGCCATCAGCGGGAGAAATTGCAGCCGGGTCGGTGACCTTGACGCTGACAACCAATGACCCAAGCGGTCCCTGTGGCGCCGCAACTGACACCATCACGATCACCATTTCACCAGCCGCGACAGCCAATGCCGGACCCGATCAGACCATCTGTTCCAATCAAAGCGTGACCCTGGCTGGAAGCGTTGGCGGAAGTGCCGCGAGTGGTACCTGGAGCGGCGGTGCTGGCACATTTACACCAAATGCCAGTGCGTTGAATGCCGTCTACACGCCATCGGCAGGTGAAATCTCAGCCGGAAGTGTCACCCTGACGCTGACAACCAATGATCCAACCGGACCTTGCGGAGCAGCGACTGACACAGTGGTCATCACGATCAATGCGGGTGCCACGGTCAATGCTGGACCAGACCAAAGCACCTGTGCTGGCGGCTTATTCACGCTGGCCGGGAGTTTCGGCGGTGCCGCAAGTTCGGCTAGCTGGAGTGGCGGTACAGGAACGTTTAGCCCCAATGCCAGTGCAGTCAATGCGACCTACACTCCGTCACCGGCTGAAATTACTGCTGGCGGTGTTACTTTGACATTGACGACCAATGATCCAACTGGCCCGTGCGGGACAGTTTCAGACACGGTTCTTCTGACCATCACTCCAGGAGTTTCAGTCAATGCTGGGCCTGATCAGGTGAAATGTGCTTCGAGTCCAGCCACCACACTGGCTGGAAGTATCGGGAATGGCGCGACTTCAGCCACCTGGAGTGGTGGCGCTGGGACGTTTTCTCCAAATGCCAGCGCTCTGAATGCGACCTATACACCATCAGCCGGTGAAATCTCAGCCGGAAGTGTCACCTTGACACTGACGACCAACGACCCAACTGGACCCTGCGGACCAGTTTCTGACACGGTAACCATCACCATCAGTCCCACCGCGACGGTCAATGCCGGCCAGGATCAGACCGTGTGTTCTGGAAACACCATCACCTTGAGCGGTTCAATTGGTGGAAGTGCCACGTCAGCGACCTGGACTGGCGGTAGCGGGACGTTCAATCCGAATGCCAGTTCACTTTCAGCCGTGTACACACCATCAGCCGGTGAGATTGCAGCGGGGAGTGTGACCTTGACACTGACCACGAATGACCCGGCAGGCTCGTGCGGCGCTGTTTCAGACACCGTCACCATCACAATCAATCCAGGTCCTTCAGTCAACGCTGGTCCTGACCAGATTGTCTGTGCAACGGGTGCCACGGTTTCGCTGAGTGGTTCATTTGGTGGGGGCGCCACAACGGTCGCCTGGACTGGCGGTACTGGCACGTTTGTCCCAAATGCCAATGCTGCCAGTGTGACCTACACGCCATCTCCGGCTGAGATTGCGGCAGGCGGCGTCACCTTGACGTTGACCACCAACGATCCGGCTGGTCCCTGTGGTGCCGTGTTTGATAGCGTTACGATCACGATTTCTCCAGCCGCCACGGTGAATGCCGGGCCAGACCAGACCATCTGTGCCGGGAGCACCGTTTCGCTGGCAGGTTCTCTGGGTGGCAGCGCCACAACCGCTACCTGGAGCGGTGGCAGCGGTACCTATTCGCCAGGTTTTGGCGCTCTCAATGCGACCTACACACCGTCAGCCGCAGAGGTTGCGGCTGGGTCCGTTACTTTAACTCTGACTACGAATGATCCAGCCGGACCCTGCGGAACCGGTTCTGACACTGTAACTCTCACGATCAACCCGGCGGCGGGTGTCAATGCCGGCCCTGATCAGGCTGTATGTGCCAGTAATGCTTCTGTCATTCTGGCTGGAATTCTAAGCGGCAGCGCCACTTCCGGCACCTGGACTGGCGGCAGTGGTACGTTTGTGCCAAATAACACCACGCTCAATGCCACCTACACCCCAACAGCGGCTGAAATCCAGGCCGGAACCGTTACCCTGATTCTGACCACCAATGATCCAGCCGGAGTGTGTGGCGCCAAAACTGACTCGATGACCATCAGCATCAGTCCATCGTGTAGCGAACTGGCGGTGCTGTATGTTGCTGATACAACCAACAATCGAATCCAGAAATTTGACGGTCAAACCTGGAGCCTGATCGGCGGTGGTGCTGGAAGTGCTGCCGTGGGACAGTTCAAACGACCAGAAGCGGTTGTGGCCAATGTTGCTGGAACCCGCATTTATGTGGCTGATACCGGCAACAACCGGATTCAATGGTCAACTGATGGTGGAGCAACCTGGAACCTGTTTGCAACCAACGGCATTAAGCGAAATCAGGTGAAAGGTCCACAAGGTCTGGCGCTTGATGCTCAAGGGAATTTGTATGTGGCTGATACGTTAAACAACCGTGTTCTGCGGTTTAATGGTGGTGTACCTGGGCTTGGGATTGAAGTTGCTCTGTCTGGTTCTGGCCCCGGGCAGGTCAAATTGCCGGGAGGACTGGCTGTGGATGCCGGGTTCACTCTGTTCATCACCGATGTGGCCAACAGCCGCATCCTCAAGCTGACCAATGCCAACACCGTCTCCGGATCCGGAAATGCGACCCCACTGGCCACCGCTGGAACCGGCGCCAGTCAGGTTCGGTTCCCACAAGGTGTGGCCGTTGATAATGCAGGGAACCTGTATGTAGCCGACACTGGAAATTCACGGATTTTGCAATTTACGGGCGGCCAATCAGGGACAGGCGTGATTCTGGCCACGGTGGGTTCGTCTCTGGGTCAGGTGCGCGATGCCGAGGGGATCACTGTCAGTGCCTTTACCACCGGGAATCTGGCCGGTGGTTCGTTCCTGGTAATTGGCGATACCAACAATAATCGGATTCAAGGGCGATTCCTCGCTGCTGGTGATTGGGTTCTGGTTGGGAGCCCAAATGGACAGGGAGGAAATATCGGTCAATTTCGAACCCCGAGCAAGATTCGGTAATTTTCTTAGAACCTGCGGAATAAGAAGTTGTTGAGGATGGGTTCTACCAGAATCTAGCTTTCTGCAAGCTTCTTCATAGTCTCCAGGCCGAACCGGTGGTCAATTTGGACTCTGATGCCTCAGCGCTTCAGCGTCTAAATTGATCACCGGTTTTTTTCTTTCCCAAAAGCAGGTAGCTCCTTTCAGATTTGGAGCCGATGTTGTATTTTTGGCCAACATTGCTCGGGTCATAAATCTATCAGAGTTCATTCTTTATCTTTTCTGGACACTACTTTCTCCGTCACCGTCAAGACACTTGATTTGAGGTTTGAACCAGGGTGTTGACGAATTTTGGTTATGACTGAAAAGGATTCTGCCCTCCTGTCGGAACTTGAATCTCTGCGGAAAGAAAACGCACGTCTCAAACATCGGCTGGCGGCTTCTCAACGCAGCGAGGTCCTGTTGCAGGCATTTCTTGATACTGTCCCATTTCTGGTCTGGATTTCAGACCGGAGCGGCACCTGTATTTTGCAAAGCCAGCTTGCATTGGATCAATGGGGAGACTTAAGGGGCAAAACCCTGGCGGACTTTGAGGTTCCGCAAGACGTTGCCAGTCAATGGGTTAATCGGGAACAGCGGGTCTGGGCCGGTGAAATTATTCGCGAGGAAGTGTTTTACACCTTTCAAGAACAGACCCGATGGGTTGAAGAAATTATTGCCCCAGTCAAAAACAACCAGGAAATTATTGGGCTGGTTGGGATCTCGCTCGACATTTCCGAACGCAAACTCTTTGAATCAGAGTTAAAGCACGCCCGTGACGCCGCCCTGGAATCTTCACGAGCCAAATCTGAATTTCTGGCCAATATGAGCCATGAAATCAGGACTCCAATGAATGCTATCATCGGATTAACCGGGTTGTTGCTCGATACCCATCTGACCCCAGACCAGCTTGATTTTGTTGAAACCATCCGTGCCAGTGGCGACAACTTATTAACCATCATCAATGATATTCTTGATTTCTCAAAAGTTGAGTCGGGCAAGCTGACCCTTGAAATGCAGCCCTGCAACCTCCGGGATTGCCTTGAAGGTGCCCTGGACCTGGTCGCAACCCAGGCGTTACAGAAAGGACTCAATCTTGCCTACCTGATTGAGGAATCAACCCCAGCCGTGGTGATGACAGATATGACCCGGTTGCGGCAGATCCTGGTCAATTTGCTCAACAATGCGGTCAAATTTACACCGCAAGGTGAAGTCGTGGTTACCCTCCAATCTATGGCTCGGAATGGAAAATCACATGAAATCCATTTTACAGTAAAAGATACGGGGATCGGTATCCCCGAAAACCATTTAGGCCGCTTATTCCAGACCTTTAGCCAGGTTGATGCTTCAACAACCCGCAAATACGGAGGGACTGGCTTAGGATTGGCCATCAGTCAGAAATTATGCGAATTGATGGGCGGCACGATCTGGGTTGAGAGCCAGGAAGGGGTAGGTTCAACCTTTCATTTCACCATTGTGGCTGAGTCTGTCCCAGGCCAACCAACCATTGATTTTCAAGGGCGGAGCGCTCAACTGGCTGAAAAACGGGTGTTAATTGTTGACGATAACCCAACCAATCGAAAGATTTTGACATTGCAAACCCAGTCGTGGGGGATGATTCCGCGCGCGACGGCTTCTCCGCTCGAAGCCCTGGCCTGGATTCAGCAGGGTGAGCCGTTTGATGTGGCGATTCTGGATGTCAACATGCCGGAAATGGACGGCTTTGATCTGGCGACTGGCATTCAAAAGATCCGCCATCAAAGTATCCTTCCGCTGATTTTGTTGACTTCTTCGGCGATGAGGCCATCCCGAACTTTAGCCACGCAGGTTGAATTTGCGGCCTGTCTGACAAAACCGATTAAACCAAAGCAGCTTTTTACGCTGCTGACCACCATCTTGGGGACGTCACTCCCCAAGGCTGTTCCGGTTCAGACGCGAGATGAACTGGAAACACAACTGGGGGCACGGTTCCCGCTCCGAATTCTTCTGGCTGAAGACCACGTGATCAATCAAAAAGTTGCCCTCCGAACCCTTGAGCGCATGGGATACCGGGCTGATTTGGCGGCCAATGGATTTGAAGTGATCGAAGCCTTAAAACGTCAATCATATGATGTGATTTTGATGGATATCCAGATGCCGGAAATGGATGGGTTAGAGGCCACCCGTCAAATCTGTAGCCGGTTTTCCAAATCTCGAAAACCCTGGATCATTGCGATGACCGCCGGAGTTTTAACTGAAGACCGCGAAAAATGTTTTGCGGCTGGGATGGATGATTTCATCAGCAAACCCGTCACTTTTCAGCAACTTCAAGCCGCTTTAGAGCGAACCGTCATGCCTGGGTTGGGGGAATTTTCACCGTTTCAATAGCATCGCCAGATACGTACCTTACCGAAAATTTCCAGACATTTTGAACCACGAAATACACGAAATACACGAAAAAAACCAAACACTGCCAAAATTCAATCGCTCAGGAAACTTTTGACAAGGTACTTATAAAACCCAACTCAGACTCAAAAATCTCGAAAGGAAACAAACGTGATTCAATCAATTTTCAAGGCTGTGCTGATTGTGTGTTTGGTGAGTTTGATGGCTCAAGGTACATCGCACTCCAGTTCCAAACAAGAAGATCCCTGCCCTAACGCTGAAACCCAATCGGAGTTGAATGACTGTGCCCTCAGGCAATTCAAAAAAAGCGATGCCGAGTTGAATGTGGTCTATAAACGAATCCTGAAAAACCTGGAGCCAGCCGAGAAAAAGAATTTGATTGCGACCCAACGTGCCTGGCTTGCCTATCGAGATGCGTATGGAAAGTCACTCGTGGAACGTGGCGGAAGCGCCGCGCCAATGAGAATGCATTTTGGCCTGGCCGCGTTGACCGAAGAACGAATCAAACGGCTGGTGGAAGATTATGAAACCGAAGGAAATGTATGAACCACCAGTGAGTTCGTGGCCATTATATTTTGAAATACTGATTGGGAAAAAGGCACTCACCTTTTTCCCAATTTGTTTATTGAAGTGTCTTTAGTTTTTGATTCAACCGTTCCCACGCGGCCTGATCAGCCGGTTTGGCCCAATCCCAGCCGATTCGTTCCCAGTCCGGATCATCTGCATCAAGACCGAGCACCCGAATATATTCATCCGTACAAATAAAAAACTGGCTTTTGTACGGTAATAAATACCCTCCAGTTTGTTGCCGATGTTGACTGGCTGTTTCGTAACTGGCATACCATTCGTTGAGAAAGCCTCCACACCGACGTGGATACAAATCGGTAAAGGTGGTTTTATTTCGGAAGGCATCGAGTTTTTCCATTCGGTGCTTTAACTCAGCCCAGGAGGGAAAGTTATTCTCAAGCGCAATCACCGCCAGCGCGTGTTTGAGCCTGATAGTCTCTTTGGTTGTAAGAATTGAGGTCGGTGTATCCTGTGTCAAATGGGGTAGCTGGCAAAACCTGGACGCTGCCGTGAGCGCTTTGTCAGGATCAGTTGAGCGAAGATGTTTTAAGAGAATTGACGCCTGGATTTTGCACTCGTCCAGGTTGGCGGGTCGGGAGACGGTCATAAAGACTCCTTTGTTTGGTGCCCACAACCCGCGATTTGGGGCAAAGAAGTTTTATGAACTTGTTGCACATCTACAACTTCAACGGGTGAGGTCCTCTTTTGCGGGTGCAGGCGTCCCTGATCAGCCTGGCTGGACCATACCTTGCCAATAAGCCTCTTGTCAAAAAGGATTTCCAGAAAAGGGAGGCACTCTCTCCCGCCTGAAGGATCACTGAGTCATCAAGAACTTGACAGCGGTTTCCACAAAATGTGGTGTCTGGTCGCCAAAAATCGGACCATGACCGCCATTCGGGACGACCCACAGCATCCCCTTGGGAATTGCCTGATACATTTCAAGGGCCAGCGCCACCGGATACAGTGGGTCGCGGTCTCCGTGGACAATCAGTGTTCGGGCTTTGATGGTTGAAAGCAACGGCGGCGTAAAGTTCACGTCGTCATAGCTATCCTTAAACCGGTTCCCAAGCGTCCACAATAACCGAATCTGGTTATCTCCGTGTTTGTGCCATCGTCGCATTTGCTCCCATTCGGCCTCACTTCGGTTGTCGGGAGACAACTGGCTCATGGCCAGGCGGGCTTCTTTGGGGAAATAGGGAGTCGCACTGACGAGCACCATTGCTTCTACCCGATCAGGTTGTTGGGTAGCCATATGGAGCAGGGTTTTGGCGCCGCAACTCATTCCAATTGCTCGAAAGGTCATGATTCCAAGCTGATCAAGCAGAGCAAAGACATCGAGCGCCGATTGACGATGGGTAAATATGCCTGAGGGGTTGGTTGATCGTCCGTGCCCGCGCAAATCGGGAACAATCAACTGAAACCCGGCTGGTGGTTCCGGAAAAATCAATTCCCAGTTACACCCGGCACCGCTAAACCCGTGGAGGAGCACCAGCGGCACTCCAGTTCCAGAGAGTTCAACATATATGTCCAACTCGTTGAGGTTTATTGTACTTCGCAAGTCCGGCATCGCAATCACAGCCAGCCGAATCCGCAAAATGGGAAATCAAGAGCGGTGCGGCCAGTAACCCCATTTATTCAGAACAGTAAGCAGATTTCAATGTCCCCCAGCAACTGGTTTGGCGTGGTCGTGGGCTGCGACGTCATCAACCAGGGTGACCAGCGCCGCTGCCACGATCATTGAAATCCCACCCAACATCACAACTTTGATCGGTTCGCTATTGAACAGGTATTTGACCAGTGGCTGGAAGGTGATTGAGGCGATAATTTCTGGTAACACAATGAAGAAATTGAAGATGCCCATATAGAGCCCGGTTCGTTCCTGGGGGAGCGCTCCGGAAAGAATGGCATAGGGCATTGATAAAATGGAGGCCCAGGCGATGCCAACACCGACCATTGAAGCCAGCAACATGTATTTATCGTGGATGACATAGACGGAAAGCAGTCCGGCCCCACCACAGAGCAAACAGATGGTGTGCGTGAGTTTTCGGCCCACCACTCTGGCAATGGCTGGAATAGCAAACGCCACCATAAAACAGACCACCGAATAAGCCGCAAAACACACTCCACCCCAGTTGGCACCTGCCGTGTATTCGGGTGATTTGGGGTCAGTTGCGCCAAACACATGGCGGGCAATGGCCGGAGAAAAGAAAATCCACATACAAAACAACCCAAGCCAGGTGAAAATCTGAACCACAGCGAGTTGCTTCATGGTGCGGGGCATTTCTTTCAGCGCCTGAACAATTTCAGTGACCCATTCTCCAGGGTTGGTCTTGCTGTGTTGTTTGCGGAATTCTTCCAGATTTTCAGGCGGGTATTCGTCGGTTGTCAGGATGGTGACCAACACCGCCGCCAGGAAGGCAACCGAGCCAAACCAGAAAGAATATTGAACCGCGAGCGGCATCCCGGTACTGCTCACACCCGTAATGCCGCCTTTATCAAGCAAATATGGCATGGCACTGGCCAGAGTGGCACCCAACCCGATAAAAAAGCTCTGCATGACAAACCCGGTGGTATGTTGTTCGGGGTTGAGTTTGTCAGCCACAAAGGCCCGAAACGGCTCCATACTGATATTGATGCTGCTGTCCATAATCCAGAGCATACTGGCCGCCACCCACACTGCCGGCGACAGTGGCATCAGAAAGAGTGCGATACTGGCCAGGATGGCGCCGACCAGAAAATAAGGCCGTCGCCGACCCAATCGGGTCCAGGTCCGATCACTCATCGCGCCAATGATTGGCTGCACAATCAGCCCGGTCATCGGAGCCGCAAGCCATAAAATAGGAATTTCATCCGGATTGGCACCCAACCGCTCATAAATGGGGCTCATATTGGCCATCTGCAAGGCCCAGCCACACTGGATTCCAAAAAATCCAAAGCTCATATTCCAGATTTGCCAAAAGCTGAGATTCGGTTTCTGCATGCGGTTTCCTCGATGTGGAGTGCGGCGGCTTGACGCCGCTTTAGGAATTAAAAGCGGCGTCAAGCCGCCGCACTCCGAAATTTAATATCCGGTTTGGGAATCGGTTGGTGGTTCAGTCCCTTCGGTGGTTTCTGACCCGGCAACTTCTTCCACTGCCGGCGGAGGTGGTTCTTCAACTACCGTGACTGGTATTTCTGCTACTGGTTCTGGTTCGACTGGAAGTGGGGCACGTCCATAGAGTTCGCCCAGCCGTCTTAAGCGATGTGCAATGTCTTCGGTGAGTGCGCCCGCCGGATATCGCCAGTTCCAGTTGCCTTTCTCACTGGCCGGTAAATTCATGCGGGCCTCAGACCCAAGCCCGAGAAGATCCTGAACCGGCACAATCGCAAACACCGAGACTGACCCCATCACCGTGCGGATGAAATCCCAGTGAATTTCCTCGCCTTTGATATTGAGGTATTCCAGGCAAAAGTTTCGCTCGCGTTCGATTTGTTGAGCCGAACGAGTTGAACCACTGTTGGCTTCGCTATTGAACCAGCCAACGGTTGTGTCATTGTCGTGTGTTCCGGTATAGACGACCGTGTTTGGAAGATAATTATGTGGCAAATCGTGATTTTTGGCGTCACCGGCAAACGCAAACTGCAGGATCCGCATTCCGGGAAACTCAAAATCATCGCGAAGAGCAGCCACATCGGGAGTAATCACCCCCAGGTCTTCGGCAATGATCGGTAGTTCTTCAAATGTTTCTTTCAGGAAAGTAAAAAATTCACGTCCTGGAACTTCAACCCATTTTCCGTTTTTGGCGGTTTTTTCATTGGCGGGCACTTCCCAGCACGCCGCAAACCCTCGGAAGTGATCAAGCCGGATAATATCAACCAGGCGCAGCAGGTTTTGAAGCCGGGCCACCCACCAGTGATAATGGATCCCTTTCATATTTTCCCAGTTATAGAGCGGGTTTCCCCATAACTGGCCAGTTTCACTAAAGTAATCTGGTGGGACACCCGCCACGACGGTTGGGTTTCCATCCGCGTCGAGTTTAAACAAATCCGGATAGGTCCAGACGTCGGTTGAGTCATAGGCCACAAAAATTGGAATATCCCCAATGATCTTAATGCCTTTGTCGTTGGCGTAAGTTTTCAGTTTTTTCCACTGTTTAAAAAACAGATATTGGGCAAATTTGTGGGCTTCGACCAGGTCATGCAATGTTTCGTGGGCTTCGTGGAGCGCCTGCCGGTCGCGGATGACATATTTTTTCTCCCAGCCGTTCCAGGCTTTTCCCTGGTGATGGTCTTTGAGCGCCCGGAAGAGGGCATAATCATCAAGCCAGGCGGCTTCTTCAGCACAAAAATGCTCAAATCCGGCGGCGAGTTCTGGGGCTGGTTTTTTTTGAAAGGTTTGAAAGGCTTGGGTCAGCAAGGCGTTTTTGCGTTTGACGACTTCACCAAAATTCACCCGGTCTTCACCCAACTGGGGGTAGTCGTTCAGATCGTCTTCAGATAACAGTCCGTCTGTGACCAGAGAGTCGAGGCTCACCAGGAGCGGATTGCCGGCAAATGCCGAAAAGCAGGCATAGGGCGAATCACCAAACCCGGTTGGGCCAAGCGGCAAGACCTGCCAGAGGGTTTGGCCGGCTGCCTCCAGAAAATCAACAAATGCAAAGGCTTCGTCTCCAAGTTCACCAATTCCGTAGCGACCCGGCAACGAGGTCGGATGCAACAAAATTCCACTTGATCGTTGAAAACTCACAGAATTCTCCTTGATGAGAAAATTATACCAGTTTGTAGCCAGTAGTCAGGAGTTAGTAGTTCACTAACTCCTTTTAATTGAATTGCTTGCCTGTTTTCTAATATGAGGGTTTCCTTGCAAATTGGTATTACCGCTGGTTCTGAAAATGGTCTCGAACCACGGTTGGTTGTTCAATAATTCGTTTTTGCTGAATGCCGAGCACCAGTCGAATGAACTGAGCCATACACCAGGCCAGCGGGGTGGCAGCGCCCGTGTTGTGAGCCATTTTCCAGCGGGCATCAGGAGGCCAGTTGCGATCCCAGACCTGTTCGCCAATCATATGGGTTGAACTGGCAAATCCCATCATGGTTCGAGCATACAGCGTGGCGTCTTCGCCATTGGCCAGAGCCAGTTCACCGCGTTCACCGGTTAAGAGCGGCCATAAGCGACCGATGCCCTGCCCGGTCCAGCCGGACCCATCCAGCCGGTCTCCGTAGCCATCATGGTTATAGCGATACCAGCCTGGACCTTTGGGGGTGTCAACGCGGATGGTTTTGTCCATTACCGCCACTGAGCGCGTGATTTTCGGGTCAGTTCCGGGGCGAATCCCAAGGCGGACAAGTTCTAAAAAGCCGCCATCAATGATCGAACGCTCGTCATAGGTGCCGCCGCCATTGTTGATTTCGATTTTGGCGCCATCATTGGGATCTTTGTCATCATTGATTCGGAAATAATAACCGCGTTCGCGTTCACCGGCATCGTGTGGCCCGGTCGTGGTGTAACACCAGGTTTCAACGCCAGTTGCCCATTCGTTGGCTTTTTTCACGTAGCGGTCCGCATCGTCATTTTTCTTGAGTTTGCGGGCAATATCAGCGGCACAGATCAATCCAGCAATTTCAGCAGCAATTGTGGATGGCGAATAGCCGCTTTCTTCTTCCCAGCGCTCCTGCTGGGTTTCAGGGCCGGTTTTTACAATAAATTCGGCTGATGGCCGGATGTGCTGACGATAGGTGTTTTCGTCAAAGCGTTCGAGTTGCCACGCCAAAATAAGTGGAAAGGCGGCTTCGTCCATCTGAATCGAAGTCCAAAATGGTCGCCCATCCAGCCAGGAATTTTGTGGAAAGCTGCCATCTGGTCGTTGTTGTTTCTCGAACAAGTAGTCAAGTGCCCGGTTGGCGGCTTCTTTGTCACCCAGTGCCAGAAACGCGGTTGCGACTTGATAGAGGTCGCGCGACCAGACGAGATGATACCCCCCAATGTTGGGATCATCGGCGTTGGCGACTTCGCCCCAGGGAATGCTCAAACTGGCAATTGACGCGCCCCGAAAGGTTTTATCCTCCAGGGCATAGAGGGTCATTGAGGCCATCGTAAACGTGTCGCGAAATTCTGGGGAAGTCGCCGGCAGTTTTTTGACAAGTGATGCCCATTCATCAGCATAGGCTTTTTTCACTGCCGCAAAGCCGTCTTTTAACGAGCCACGGGCTTCATCGAGAGCCGACTGAGCAGATTCACCAAACCCAAAGGCAAGGGTTGAATCATACCCGGCAAGCTGGCCAATCTGAACGACATTTCCGTTGGCCGCCCGAGTTTCAAGCGCATCCAGCCTGCCGTCTTCGGTGAGATCGGTCCAGCCATCCGAAACGCCGGCAAATCCGCTGGAGGTCATTGAAAACGCTGGTCGCGCCACCGTGGCCATGGCGATGTTGCCTTCGCTGGCAACCAGGGCTTTGGCCTCAGTATATCCGGTGTCTTTCAGGCCGCTATTTGAAATTGATGGGTCAATCAGGGCATAGATCTGGTATGGCCGTTTGTCATTCTTTTCAAGCGGGCGAAAGTTGACCTGGACGAGCAAGGTGTTGCGATTTGGGTCAGTGGTATAGGTTTTGGTCAGTTCCCAGCGGGCGCCATCACTGGTGATCTGGGTAAAACTCAGGGAGTTCTTATCAGTCCAGGTGGTTTCGCGTCGGACGGCGTGCAGTGATTCAAGTCGGCGATAGCCTTTGGTGTCGGTAATAATGAAATCGAGATTGCGCAGGTTGGCCACGTCCAGCCGGGGGTAGTAGACCTCAGTCAACTGACCATCGGCGAGCGTAAACCAGACTTTTGATCGAACGCTCAGGCTGGTGCCAAGCCCGGTTTTGTTTCCTGTGGTCCAGGAAGACGTAACACCCGGCTGGCCTTTGGCTGCTTGAGTTGCTGCAAAGGCTGGGAAAACAAACAGGCTTTGGGCGATCACGGCGCACAAACTCATCCAGGTTACCTTCAGTTTCACAATCCATCTCTCCTTTGAGTGGTTGACGTCACCCCAGGTCAAGCCGGGTAAAAGTCAGCCTCCAGATCTGATTATTGATGGGCCAGTTGAGCATTTATTTCAGCGGCATACTGGTCAGAGTTCAGACCCACCAGCAGGTGAATCACGCCGCCAGCCAGTTTCATCACGCCGCCACTTCCCGCCGCTTTCAAAGCTGATTCGTCAATTTTGGCCGGGTTTGACAGCACCAGCCGTAAGCGGGTTTCAGCGCAGGCATCAACTCGCTGAATATTTGAAACCCCACCCAGTGCCTCAATCAATCGTCGAGCTTTTTCAGCCGCTTCTGGGTCGCGCAACTTCGAGACCACCGTTGACGGGGGGGCGTCTTTGACGGGTGAGCTGTCTTCGGTCAGTTCTGCTTCGGGGCCGGCCACTTTGAGGTATTCAGACATATCGGTTTTGAGATTTTCCGATTGGGTGCCGAAAATAGCCTGCACTCCATTCCCAACCGTGAGCACGCCGGCGGCGCCAAGGGCTTTGAGTTTGGTGGTGTTGACCTTTGAAATATCGTGAAGGCTGACACGGAGCCGGGTAATACACGCATCGAGACCAACAATGTTGCTCCGACCGCCAAACGCCAGAACCAGTTGCCGGGCCATTTCATGGGCGACTCCGGTGTGGGCATCGGCGGCTGATATGGCTTCGGCTTCGCGCCCAGGTGTTTTGAGATCAAACTTTTGAATGGCAAAGCGAAACACGCCATAGTACACCCCGGCCCAAAGTGGACCCAGGACCAGCAACCAGATGGCATTGTGCGATTTGGGAAACAGGACGATGTAATCAATCATGCCGTGGGAAAAGGTCATGCCGTGTTTGATCCCCAGCTTGATACACAGAAAATAAGCCAGCCCACACAACACGGCGTGCATTCCATAGAGCCGGGGCGCCAGAAACAAAAAGGCAAATTCAATGGGTTCAGTGATTCCAGTCAGGAACGAAGTCAATGCGCCGGAAACCATAATGCTGCCGACTTTGGCTTTTTGATCAGGTCGTGCTGTGTGCCAGATGGCAATCGCGGCGGCGGGGAGTCCCCACATTTTGAACAAATACCCGCCAGTCATATTCCCGGCGGTTGGATCGCCGGCCACAAACCGGTTGATTTCGCCAGTCACATACTTTCCTGTCGAAGGATCCAGGTATTTCCCAACTTCAAAGAAAAATGGGACATTCCAGATATGGTGCAGCCCAAACGGAATCAGGAGGCGTTCAACAAAGCCATAGAGACTAAACGCCAGATCGGGTCGTTCGCTGGCCGCCCACCGACAGGCCGTATTGATGCCCGCCCCAATTGGCGGCCAGATAAAACTCATCACAATCCCGGTTCCAATCGCCGCAAAGGCGGTAATGATCGGCACCGAGCGTTTCCCGGCAAAAAAACCAAGGTAGGAGGGAAGGGTGATGCGATAAAACCGGTTAAATGCCCAGGCGGCAATCAACCCAATCAAGATACCGCCAAAGACGCCGGTTTCGATTGAGTCAATACCCATAATGGGTTTGGTCTCAACGTTCATCATTTTGGCCGTGGTGCCCATCGTGGCCAGCAACACGACAAACCCAACTGTTGCCGCCACCGCCGCGACTCCGTCATTTTCAGTTAACCCGACCGCCACGGCAATCGCAAAAATCAGAGGCAGGTTGCCAAAAATAGCCCCGCCGGATTGGGCCATAATGTTGGAAACACTCTCGGGAATGAAAAACAGATGGGCGCTGCCGACACCAAGTAAAATCCCGGCCACAGGCATCACCGACACGGGAAGCATCATGGCTTTCCCGATTTTCTGAAGGACGGAAAAGGCATTTCTCCACAACATGATCAATGGACCAAAGGCCGAAGGTGTTTCAATTGCCTGTGCCGTGGCGCTCATTTCATTTCTCCTGAATCTTCATTGATAGGGACCAGTTCACGAACCTGCGCTCCAGTGTCGAGTTTGAGTGCCTGTCCAGCCAGTGTGCGACATTCGGTCAGACTGAGGTTCCGAATTTGGGCTTTGATGGCCGGAATGACCGGCAGGCTGACGCTGAGTTCTGTGACCCCGAGTCCAATTAAGATCGGCACCGCGTGCGGATCACTGGCAATTCCACCGCAAACGCCAACCCATCTGCCATGTGCCTGGGCGCCCCGTACCGTCTGATCAATCAGGTGGAGCAGGCTGGGGTTTAATGCATCAACTTTGGATGCCATTTTGGGATTGCCACGATCCATGGCCAGTGTGTACTGGGTTAAATCATTGGTTCCAATCGAGAAAAAATCGGCTTCGCGGGCAAACTGTTCGGCCAGAATTGCCACGGATGGAACTTCAACCATAATTCCCATGGGGATTGGGTGAACTCCGAGTGCCTGACATTCCTCCAAAAAAATGGCTTTCGCATCCCTTAATTCCGAGAGCATGGCAATCATTGGGAACATCACGCTGATCTTCCCAAACTTTGACGCCCGCAAAATCGCCCGTAGTTGTGTCCGTAAAATCACTGGACGATCCAGGCCAATGCGGATTCCACGCTCACCCAAAAAAGGATTGTCTTCCCTGGCAATCGGAAGATAGGCCAGCGGTTTATCGCCGCCGACATCAAGCGTGCGAATAATCAAGGGGCGGTCAGCCCCAACCGCTTCGGCAATTTCTTTATAGGCTTGAAATTGTTCGTCTTCGGTGGGTGCCGTGGCCCGTTCCATAAACAGAAATTCAGACCGGAGCAATCCAACGCCTTCACCACCGAGTGATGGGACATTTCTGGCGTCGGACAGGCCGCCGATATTCCCCACAACTTCGATATGGTGACCATCGCGAGTTACGGCTGGTTCATGGGCGTGGGACAGGTCGGACTTGCGTTTGGCTTCGCGGGACTGAATCCGTTGTTGAATCCGCTCCATTTCCTCAGGCAAGGGGTTAAGCCGGAGCGTGCCTTTGGATCCATCGAGGATGACTGGCGTGCCATTGGCAAGCGTGAGTGCTTTTGGATCAATTCCAGCAATCGAGGGAATATCCAGGGATCGAGCCAGGATGGCGACGTGCGAAGTTGCTCCGCCGAGTGAGGTACAGAACCCACGCACGACTTTGCGATCAAGGGTTGCGGTATCGGATGGCGTCAAATCTTCAGCAATCAAGATTGAGTTGGCTGGAATTTTGAGTGGTTCAGGCGAAACCCCGGTCAGGCAAACCAGCACGCGCTGGCCAACATCACGCAGGTCATTGGCGCGTTGGGCCAAAAGCTGGTTTCGGAGTTGAGCCAGGCGTTCAGCATGAAGGTTGACGGCTGATTTCCAGGCAAACGCCGCACTTTTCCCCTTATCAATCATTGAGGCGGTGATATCGAGCAGGTCAGGGTCTTCGAGCAGTTCCTGATGGGCCGCAAAAATGGCGGCTTTGGCCGGATCCGCCGTGCCGTGAAGTTTTGCCTGAAGGGCCTGCAGTTGGGCTTTGCCTTTTTCGAGTGCCTGAGTGAGCTGGATCCATTCGTGATCCGGAGTGGTTCCGTCTTCTTCGACTTCAACTTCCTGGCGATGCAACTGAAAAACAGTGCCAACCGCAATCCCTGGTGAGGCACTGACCCCCACCAGAACATTTGGGTCGTCAGACTGATTTTTTGATTGAGGCGCCGGAGGAGCTGGTGCCACGGTGGTGGCTGGTGCCGGTGCCGGTGCATGGCCTTCATCGCCCAGGCCAAGTTTGACAAGTTCGGTCAGGGTATCAATCGCAGCTTCAGCTTCTTCGCCTTTGGCAATCAGAACAATTTTGTCATTGTAGCTGACCTCAAGTGCCAGAATCGAAGTGATGCTTTTGGCATTGGCATCGTCATCACCGCGCCGGAGTTTAATTTCAGCTTTATATTTCTTGGCAACATTGGCCAGCACGGCGGCGGGGCGGGCATGAAGGCCCGTCAGATTCGGAATGATAATTGCCTCTGAGGTAACAACTTTTCCCCCGGCAAGAGCGCTATCAGGACTGATATCAGCTAAATGAAGCGTCAGAACCGGGTCTTTCCCGGCTTCAACCGTCCCCGAAGCCGGTTCGAAGCGAGCCACCCGGTCACTATTGGTAATCACCAGTTGGGTTAACAGGCTGCGGGCATGCGTGGCAATAAAGTCAGCTTCAAACTCGATCAATGCTGCACCGGACTGTACTTTGTCACCAAGCTTGACCTTTGGCATAAAACCTTTGCCTTTAAGGCTTACGGTGTCTAATCCAATGTGAATCAGCACTTCCAGGCCGCCCGACGTCAGGATGGTAATTGCATGGTTGGCCGTATGAATCTGAACCACTTCACCATCGCACGGAGCAAGCAATACCTGACTCAGCGGGTCAATCGAGATCCCATCTCCAACCATTTTTTGGGCAAATACCGGATCAGGAACCCGCTCCAGAGCCAGAAGTTGACCCGAGAGTGGTGCTTGAAGGATGACTTTTGTGGGAGACGAGAATGGGCTTGACATGGTACGGAGTGGGCCGAATGAAGAATTGAGAATGAAGAATGAAGAATGAAGAAT
>DAOQNB010000017.1:0-21076 GCA_035335845.1 Acidobacteriota bacterium
CCTGAACCCTGAACCCTGAATCCTGAACCCGGCTTCCTACTTCGAAACCAAGGTAAACACCGGACTTATGCCCGTTCCACTGTTTCCGGCGGCGTCCCGGGCTGTAATTCGGAGGCGAGCCGTTTTGCTCTTTTGTTTTCCAATCAGTGCCGAATTCAATTCCAATGATTGAACTGTCCCCGCGAGCCCGGTTGCCAGTGTTGTCGGGAAGGTCGTCCCGCTATCAATTGACAGTCCGACATCCTGTGACGTGACACCGACATTGTCACGTGATTGCCACGTGGCGGTAAATGACTTGCTGGCGCTCACTTTGACCTTGCCACCAGTTGGACTGGTCACCGTGACCTGCGGTGGTTCGGTATCATTTGGCCCGGCCTGGACAATCGCAAAATCAGCATCTGACGCATCAAGTCCTTTATTTCCAGCGGCATCCTGGGCCGTGATTCGCACTCGTGCCCGCATGGAGGCAAATTGATCGGTGGCGGTAAAGGTAAATGCCTGGGCTGAACCATCAACGGAAGCCGCCGCCGAAATGGGGAAGGTGCCGCCACCATCCAGCGAAAGTTCAAGCGAATGTGACGCCACGCCAGTATTGTCCGTCGAAGTCCAGCGTACTGGAACGCCTGATCCAATTGTGAATGATTCTCCACCGTTTGGCGCCAGCAGGGTAACGGTTGGCGGTTGGGTGTCAGTTGATGTGCCGGGTTTGACCTCAAAGTTGGTGTTGGAAATATCAAAGAAGACATTGCCGACTGCTTCGACTTTGATGCGGCCAGCCTGGGTGGTCAGTTGGGGGACAACAATCGTGTGGGCGCCGTCATTGGCGGTTCGGTCAGCCAGCACGGTTGGAAAGGTTCGCCCGCCATCGGCTGAAAAGAGAATTCGGACTTCAGCACAGTTGATTGGGGCGACATCGGTTTGGGCAACTTTCCAGGTCACGGTTTGAACTGTGCCACCTTCAAAGGTTTGGGGTTTACTCTGCGAGGTAATTTCAAACGGTTCACTGGTTGCAACCACGCGCAACTGTTGCTGGGCAAAGTTGACGCCGCCACCTCCGGCGTGATTGTCACGCACGGTGATTTGGAATTTGAGCACCCGGTTCTGGGTGGGCAGGCTTTCACCAAGCTCAGTTTTATTTTGCAGGATGTTGGTTACCTGTGGAAACGTTCGCATTGGTGATGTGGTCGGTGGAAATGACCGGAAGAGTGGCCGGATGCGTCCATCTTCATCGCTATTGGGCGGACTTTGGGCGAAAGAAACGTCAATTTCTTCCCAGCAGTAAGTGAGTGGGTTGCCTTCGGGGTCAGTCGCGGTTGCCGTGAGAGCAAATGGTGTTTTGGCGGGGATTGCCAGATCGGGTCCAACGGTTACTTGCGGTGGCTGGTTCCCGGTCGAGATGGGTGCCGCACAGCTTCCAGGCGTGGCTTCAGTCGCGGCATTGAGCATCTGAGTCAGGCTAAACGCATGAAAATAAATGTCTTCGGGTTTGAATCCAAGGCTTTCCTCGCCACACCCGGTTGGACCGTACCCCATAATCGTAGTGCCGCTGGCTGGTTCAACCGCAGCCACACCCTGCCGATTTCCATTGCCGCACCCCCGAGTGCTGCCATTGAACGTGTGGTTGGCAAACTGCTGGTGGCCCATTTCGTGAACCAGCGTGTAGGTTGAAAGCGGCGTGTCTTCCGCAACACCAAAGCAGGTAGCGCCCAGCGCTTTAAAATTCGGATCACACAGGCCAAAAAACGCCGTTCCAAAGGTGCCGCCTTCGCCAACCGTTCCAAAGGCATGCCCAAGGTCATAGGCCGTCGCGCCGACTTTTCCATTCAAAACATCCACGTTCTCAAAATCCATTTCGCGAGGATTGCCATTGGTGAATGGGTCGCTGGAGCCACTTGTGAAAATGGCATCCTGATCATTGACCACCAGAAAGCGAACCGACATTTCGCGTTCATAAATGGCATTGGCAAAGTTGACGCGCTGGACGATGGATTCAAAAGTTCGAGTCACATTGCCATTGCCAAAGCGCTGGGTATATTCGCCGGTGGCCGAGACGGCCAGCCGATATGTGCGCAGGGTGTTTCCAACCGGAAGTGGTGGCGCAGCAGCCAGAATCACCCACCCGTTGCCGTCTGCCGTCAATGTGGCGCTCCGAAAATTGCGGTTTTCCTGGCGAAACTGGGCGAGTTTTGCCTGCAGACTGGATGAAAGGGAAGCGGAACTGGCTCGAAAGCGTGCATTACCATACACAATCACCCACTGATTATTTGAGGTGAAGGCAATGCTTTTGAGTTCTTCTGCCTGACCAGCCAGTTCAGTGAGGGCTGTTCGGGCATCTTCCGGAATTCCATCAGAAAAGAACTGGTTATAATCCGAAAGAATGACCCATCCGCCGGTTGGGGGAAATGCAATGTATTTGATTGGCCGGTTTTCATTGGCAAGGGTCTGAAGGCGATTTTGCATGGCGGTCGGAATGCCCTGGGCCGCAAACTGGTTCTCGCCGTAGAGGATAACCCACCCATTGGACGGCGAGAAATACACCCCAAAGAGTTCATTTCCGCTGTTGTTGAGCGAGAGTGCCCGGTCAAAAGCTGCCTGTGGAATGTTGCGGGCAAAAAACCCGCTGTACCCATAGACGATCATCCAGCCGTTGTTGGCCGTGAACTGGGCGGTTTTTAACAGGTAGGCCGTGTTGGAAAAGGTTTGAAGCCGGGTGGCCATTTCGTCTGGAATACTCTGGGCGGCATACCGGCGATCTTCAGCGGCTTGCCGTAAACCAGGAGCTTCGGTTGAGCTGGTTGGGTCAGGACTGGAGTTAAACACTCCACCGGAGGCGAGCCCGTCTGATTCGAGTTGATATTCCTGAATTCTGGGAAATTTCTGGTCAACGACTTCCTGTGGCATCGCTCCGCACTGGAATTGACCCGGTTGCCAGTCGGCGTCTGTTCCAAATGAGCTGACGTAGGTCCCTGGATGGTTTGGGTCGCCGGCTGGACGCACAAACACCGACCCCTGGCTGGTCAAAAGCAGGGCGTGCAGGCCATCAGGACTCCAGTCAAACCGGAGCGTGGCGGTTGGATCTTCGATGCCCTGACCTGTGAAGGTTCGGATTTGGATATCTGGTGAAGGTGGTTCCACAATCGGAGATTCGGCAATCCGCGCTGACAGGAAGGTTCCATCCGGCAACGGAAATTGAAGGATTGCCTGGCTCTGGCGAATCGGGAGCTGACCTTCTTTGGGCGCACGGTTGAGTGTTTGCTCAATCAGACTGGAATTGAGTTGAAACACCCGCTGGTTGTTGGCGGTTGCCTGAGACAGGCTTGAGCCCGTCGCTGAAGCGAGTGTCGTCCACAATGGATTGGCTGAAACTGGCTTGAGGAAGCCAACATTTCCCCAGTGTGAGATCAACAAGCTGCTGATCAACACACCACAACCTACAATCGAGCTCACCCACAATCGTTGCATAGATGCCTCACCTGAAAGGAATTAAGAGTTCCTTCGTTATAACCATTTGTGGCCGAGAAGCAAGCCATTTTGTTTGATTCTCAGGCATGGAGTCTGGCACAAGACGCTGTGCTGGTTCTTCAAAAGAAAAATCTGAGTGATACCCACAATTTGATATATTGCCCGCACAGAAAATCAAGCCAAAGGAAATGCAACCAAATGGAGTTTCAATCTGGTCAATCACTTCTTATTCGGCCCGAACAACCCGGTGATGCTGCCGGTGTGCGGCGTGTCAATGAACTGGCGTTCAATCAACTGGATGAAGCCAATCTCGTCGAAGCTTTACACAAGGTGGCCGTGGGGTTGATTTCACTGGTGGCGGTGCTTGATGACCAGATTGTCGGCCATATTTTGTTTAGTCCGGCAACGATTCAGGGAGCAGGCGGTGAATTTCACGCTATTGGGCTGGCACCGATGGCAGTCTTGCCTGAATATCAAAATCGTGGAATTGGCTCGCAACTGGTTCGGGCTGGTCTGGCCGAATGCCGCCGTCAGGGGCACCGGGTGGCCATTGTTTTAGGGCATCCGAAGTTCTACCCACGATTTGGTTTTGTTCCTGCCCGGCCCAGAGGGATCACCTGCGAGTATGATGTTGCAGATGATACCTTTATGGTTGCTGAACTCGAACCTGGTGCCCTGGCTGGGTGCACCGGACTGGCCAAATATCACCCGGCATTTGCAATGGTTGGATAAATAACCGAATGAAGAATGCAGAATTGAGAGTGAAAAATAAGGAGAAAGAAGTTGTATTCATTTTCCTTCTGCTCGATTTTAGCCACGAATGTGTCAGGAAAGACCAACACGCCGGATCAGGTCGTCATATCGCGGATCTGAGCGCAATGGAAGTAACTCTGGGTCATACTGGAGGTAGCTCAAATAAACCGAATGCGTTTGATATGCCTGTTCCAGCCACTTGAATGCCTGATCTTTGTCGTTGAGAGCAACACACATAAGCGCCATAAAATAGGCTGAGTCCGGTGTTTCCTTTTGGTGTGGTACTATTCTGGCCAGTAAATTTTGTGCTTCGGCTTTGCGGCCTGCTCGAATCAACAAATAGACGCGATAAAAATCCATCAACACATCAGGTGGGATTTTGTCCAATTCAGCCAGTGCCTGAGGATATTTTTTCTGGTAGGAATAAACCAGCGCCCGCAGGGTGAAGAGTTGAGAATCGGTTGGGTGCCTGGTCAGGGCTTCCTGAATTTCGCGATGGGCGAGATCAAACTGGCCGTTTAGCCCATAAGAGAAGGACAAGAGTCCCCGGACTGGACTGAGCACTGGATCAAGTTCCCTGGCTTTGATCAAGATAGGAATGGATTCTGGCGGATTGAATGTTTGGTAATACTCTCCGAACCACATCAACGTGGTGGCTAGATTGGGGTTGAGTTCAAGCGCCTTTTGGAGATCCTGTTTGGCGGTACGATCCCATAAATGCACCTTGGCGTGTCCGAGCGCTGCATAGGCTTCAGGTAATGAAGTGTCGAGCGACAATGCTTTCTCGGCCATGGCTTTGGCTTTGGGAAGCGCTTCATTAGACGGCAAAAACGTTCCGGCCCCGGTACAGTAAGCGTCGGCGAGTCCGGCGTAGGCCAGGGCATATCTGGGATCAAGTTCAATGGCATGGTTGAAATATCGAATGGCTGTTTCCAACCCGTCTTTGGTGAAAAGCAGGGTGTAGTAGCGACCTTTGACATATTCCTGATAGGCCAGGGCATTCTCAGTATAGTGTTTGGTGAGTCGGCGCTGTTCCTCATCTGAGAGCTTGTAGGAAAGGGCCTGTGTCACCTGTTCTGAAATATGATCCTGGAGCTGAAAATAATCTGAGCAGGTTTCATCACATTGAAATGCCCAGACCGTCTGACTGTTACTGACCTGAATCAGTCGCACTGTGACCCGCACCTGATCCCCCATCTGTTGAATGCTGCCGTCAAGGACTGTTTCCACCTGGAGTTCTTTGCCGACCTCGGCTGCTTCTTTCGATGAACTGGCAAACGGTAAGACGGATCGTGTTGGGCGAACAACCAGTTGCTGCAGGTTGCTCAATCGGGTAATCAGCACATCGGTCAGCCCAATACTCAGATATTCATCGTTTCCCTGAGGCTGCAGCACTTTAAACGGCAAGACCGCGATTGACCTGGCTGAAGAGTGGGGTTGAGGTAGCGATGGGCGAGGCCACATCAGAAATCCCCCAAGCATTCCAATAATTACAACCATACCGATAAGGAAAGCCGTCCGAGGGGAAAGCCACCCCAGGCGGTTGGGGAGAATGGTTTCTACCTGAGCGGGCGCTGTGGTCGTCACCGGATGAAGCTGCTCTGATACCAAATCAGACGCTGAATCACCTGAGATTTCAGTCTCATTACTCACCGTCGGAACGTCACACGACTCAATCGCTATATCTGAATCCTGTGCTGATTCAATCACTTCGCGCATCTGAACTGGAGCTTCAAGCGGGAGAATCGGCGGTTCTTCAACCACTTCGGTGACTTTGGCAATAAACCGATACCCGCGACGTGGAATGGTTTGAATAAACCGGCTGTTTTTGAAATCGTCGCCCAGGACTTTGCGGAGCTGTGAGATATTAAAGGCCAGGTTGACCTCTTCAACAAAGCTGTCCGGCCACAGTTGGTGCATCAATTCTTCCTTCACAAGCACCCGCCCACTATTTTCAACCAGGATCAACAGTGTATCAAAAGCTTTTGGCGTGAGCTGAATGAGCCGACCTTCCTGCTTTAAAACGCGTTGGGTGACATCCAGACAAAATTCTCCGAACGCATATAAGTGCTTCTCCTGATTGTACATAGGTCTTCTCAAAACTTTCTAATAACTTTCTTAACCGGGTTAAAAGATTTCCAGAGTGGGTTTCAGTAGAGTTGGGCTCAAGTTCAGACAGCCAGACCAGGGAGAGAAACTTGTGAGGATCAATGTGGCGAGTTTGGCTTTCTGGCTGCTTGAAATGCTTCACGAGATTGAAACTATGCCGAATGGAACAAGCCATACCTACGACGAGGTCATGGGGATTGGTTTGAATTCAGCCGGATCTTTTTCTTGAAAATTTGAGGTGAAAAGAGAGGTCCGTTTTCACTAAAAGTTCATTGAAGTAAGTATTCAATACACCTTAAACTATTTAAATCTTAGGAGATATATCAATGAAAAGCGTTCAAAAAAATATTAACTTGAAGACTATTTTCCTGGTTGTGGCTTTACTGCTGGCTGTTGGTTTGCCAATACCAGGCGTTGCGGATGGAGTTTCAGCCGGATTGCTGGCTCAGGTTCGTGCCCAGGGAAAATCAAAGGTCAAAGATAATCGCTTAAAGTCATTTACGATTGCTGATTTGATCGGACGCTATGCGGTGCTCGCCTTGGAAAACGATACCACTCCGGATGGAGCCCCCTACCATGCGGCCTGCGTGGGCATGATCACTTTTGATGGGAAAGGGGCTTTCATCGATAAAGAAACCCATAGTTTTAATGGTCAGATCGTGGTTGCTGAGTTAACCGGTACCTATACCATGAATCCAGATGGCACCGGGGTGTTGACCTTTCATGGAACTGGTCCAGATGGTCAACCCCTGATTTTTGAAGAACCGTTTGCTCTCTCAAATGGTGGGAAAGAAATTACTGCTCTCGTTTCTATCGAAGGGGTGGTTTCCTACGCAACGATGAAGAAGCAATAAGCTTTCAACTCTGCGAAAAGATCGTTTTTTGGATTTGATTGATGGGGTAGGTTCAGGATTTTTATCGTCTCTCAGTAAGCGGGCAATTCACCAAAATGTGCCACTGATCTTTCCCCCATTGGCAAAATGGGTAACCTGGTTTTTGGAAAGAACACTCAACAGTGGTTGTCCTGCTTCTTTTTTGGGGTAGTCGTGTTTTAGATATGGAAACACGGCTACCCTTCTTTTTTTTGGTGTTCAAGCAAGAAAAAATCTTGGGGAGGCTCTTCAAAGATGTAAACTCTGGCCGGTCTGCTGAAAGGCGATCTCTTCTGGTTCAGGCTGGGTTTGCGATCAACCTGATTTCCAACCTCCAACCCCCATTTCTTGAGAATTCAAATGAGCACTCTCGAACACGCGATTGCGCTGGCTGCCAAAGCCCACGAAGGACAGGTTGACAAAGCTGGTCAACCCTATGTGTTGCATCCCTTGCGGATGATGTTGCGGTTAACCACGCCGGAAGAACGCATCACCGCCGTGTTGCACGATGTGGTCGAAGATTGCGGCGTGACGCTTGAGCAGCTTCGTGCCGAAGGGTTTTCCGAGGCCATCATTGATGCCGTGGTGGCTGTCACGCGTCAACCGGATGAGACCTACCAGGCGTTTGTGCTGCGGGCTGCCGCCAATCCGATTGGTCGCCGGGTCAAACTGGCTGATCTGGCTGACAATAGCGATCTAAGCCGGATTCCCAACCCAACTGAACGCGACCGAAAACGGCTGGAAAAGTACCAGCGAGCAATCAAAATCATTCGCGAGCAGTACCCTGACGCCTGAGTGGGCCGTAATCCAGCCGGTTTGTGTACGCAAATTGCACTTATTCTCGTCTGCCCTGCACAAACAGGCAGGTTTCATCATTTAACCTCCGCCTGGAATGAGGGATACGTGATGAGCACCAGAAAAAGAAGGGAAGGATGACTATCTTTTCGGATAGTTTTGACTATCTGAAAGGTTTGTGTATGTATGACCGAAACGATTTTGTATCCACAACTGATTGCCGTGACCGGACCCCTGCGCGGCGCAACGATTCAGCTTTCAGACGAGCAGACATTTTTAGGCCGTGGGACGGCCAATCAGATTTGTATTGCTGATCCGTTGCTTTCCCGGAGGCATTGTGTGCTGACACGTGTTAGTTCCCAGGAGTTTGTTATTGAAGATGGCGGAAGCATCAACGGCACCTATCTCAACGGCTGCCCCATCAAAAAACAAACCCTGAAACACGGTGATTGGATTGGAGTTGGGGAGTCATTCCTGCTTGTTGTCTGTACTGACCAGCAGGATCAACGTTCGACTTCGTCCTCAGTCCAATTGGATGATAGCCAGATTGCCACCAAAGCCCCGATTTGGCTCAACCCCAAGGAAGCCGTCTACCTGAACCTGGACCGTGAATTGACCAACCTGGTCCAGAATCAACAACTGGCGCACAATCTGCAGACATTGTTGAAATTCAGCCAGTCGTTGATTGCCTCCCAAAATTTGCCAAAGCTTTATCAGCGAATTGTGGGAGCTGCGTTTGAGATTGTCCCGGCTCAGCGTGGGGTATTGTTGCTTTTAAACTCGCGAACCAGTGAGCTTGAAACCGCCTTTGCCCAGGAAAAGGGGGAGGTTGCTCCGGCTCAGACGATCAATGTGAGCCAGACTGTGATTCGACAAATTCTGGATAAACGACAGGGGCTGGTGATTTCGGATGTCAAAGCGGAAGAACATCTCCATCAGGCTCAGAGCCTGGTCAACACCGAGGTCAAAGCCGTGCTGGGTGTGCCCGTCATTGCTTTTGATCGGTTAGTGGGTGTGTTGTATCTCGATAGCTTTCAACCAGATGCCAGTTTTCACCTGGAGCAGTTACAACTCATTACCGCCATTGCCAGCATTGGTGGTATGGCGATAGATAAAGCCCAGCAGGTTGAATCGTTGATCCAGGAAAACCAGCGGTTGCAGGCCGATGTGATGTTTTCACACAGTATGGTTGGTGAAAGTCCAAAGATGCAGACCGTGTTTCAACGGATTGCCAAAATTGCGCCGACGCCATCAACGGTTTTGATTCTTGGCGAAAGTGGGACTGGAAAAGAACTGGCGGCCCGAGCGATCCATTTAAACAGCTCCCGTTCAGCCAAACCATTTATTGCCATCAACTGTGCCGTGCTGGGTGAGCATCTGCTCGAAAGCGATTTATTTGGCCACGAAAAAGGGGCGTTTACGGGTGCGATTGCGCTCAAAAAAGGAAAATTTGAGATTGCTGACGGTGGCACCCTGTTTCTGGATGAAATCGGAGAACTTGGGCCAGGGCTTCAGGCGAAATTATTGCGCTTTCTGCAGGAACGCGAGTTTGAACGAGTTGGTGGCATCAACACCATCAAGGTGGATGTTCGCATTATTGCTGCCACCAATCGCCAGTTGGAAGAAGCCGTCACCCAGGGCACGTTTCGCCAGGATTTGTATTATCGGCTCAATGTGATTTCGCTGACGATGCCGCCGCTCCGCGAACGCCGGGAAGATATTCTGTTACTGGCCAATTACTTTACCGCCAAATACAGTCGAGCGATCAACTGGCGGGTCAACGGTCTTTCATCTGAAGCCAGTCAGCGACTTTTGGGATATGAATGGCCGGGCAACGTCCGTGAACTCCAAAATGCGATTGAGCGAGCGGTGGTGATGACGAGCACCGATGTGATCCTGGCTGAAGATTTGCCGGAAACGATTATTGAATGGGCTCCGCAGTCTGACTCTGGTGAGGCTGCCGATGGCTATCACGATGCAGTTTCAGAGTTTAAACGAAAGCTGATTATCAAAGCTGTGGCTGATGCCGGGGGAAATTATACCGAAGCAGGGAAATTGCTTGGGCTCCATCCAAATTATTTGCACCGGCTGATTCGCAACCTGAATATTAAGGACCAGTTGACCCGCAATAGTGGGAAATTGTGAGAGAATTGGGGTTCCGGGTTTGGGGTTCCGGGTTCGGGGTTCCGGGTTCGGGGTTTTCGAATTGGGTTCAGCTCACAGCAACTGCATTATTTCATTTTCGTCCCTTTCGTCCCTTTCGTCCTTTATGTCCTTTAATATTTTTCTCAACCCTGGCGGAACCCCAAACCCCGAACCCCAAAAATAAAAATCCCCGGATGAGGCGCCACGCTTCGTCCGGGGCACTGAGCAATCCTGTGACCTTCGAGAAAGTACAAGCACAATCAGATACACAGGCTTCAGTACAAAAAATTGTAGGGAAATTCATCTGAAGTGAACAGCCGTTTCGACGGGAAAAAACACTCATTTGAATTTTGTTCAAAAATGACTGATTTCAAACAATTCACTAAAAGATCAATTTCAAGCCAAACTGGATCACCCGTGGCCGACCCGCGAAAATGCGTGAGTCGTTAAAGGTCGGGCTCGACACGTTCGCATATGACAGGTTGCGGGCGTTGGTCAGGAGTTGAAAGACGCTCCCACCACCCACGGTGAGTTGTTCGTGGTTGAACGCATTGAACATCTCGGTGCGGAACTGAAGCCGCCAGCCTTCGCGGATTTCGAAATCTTTGAAGATCGAGATGTCAAAATTGTTGGTTCCGGGAGACCGAAGCGTATTTGCCCCAGCCGTTGGTTGGACACCCAGTCCGGCTTTGATGTATTCGGCATTGCCATTGGTGGCGAGATAGCCAACCACCTGGCCTCTGGAGTTGAGAATTGAGGTCACATTGCTTCCTGTGCCCTTGATTCCATTTGGATTGCGAAGCGCACGGTCTCCGGCTGTGTCAGCATTGAGGTTGCTGTCGGTGGCGCTCAGGGCGGTAAATGGCTGACCGCTTTCCGCCGTGTAGATGGTGTTGAACTGGAAGCCGCCAAGCAGCGTCCGGACCAGCCGGTTCTGGTTGCGCCGGAACCACGGCAATTCCCAGATGATGGACGTGACAAACCGATGTGGCCGATCAAGGGCCGAGTTTCCACGCATATCACCCAGGTTAAATCCATCCTGCGCTCGCCGTGGATTGATAAAACTGGTAAACAGATCATTGGTCCCAAAATCAATGGTGTGGCTAAACGTATAGGCGGCTGACATTGTGTAGCCTCTGGAAAGCCGTTTCGTCACATCAATGGACGCTGCGTGATAGGTTGAACTGCCAACTGGAAGGAATTGAGACACAATCGGAGTTGAGAAATCAGCCACCCCGAGTCCACCAACGCCCGTTCCATACACTGAGGAGGCCAGAAGCTGGTCCAGCGTTGGCATGGTGTCACGGGTGTTGGCATCTGGCACCTGGGAGGCATTCAGATAGGTCGGCAGGCTAAACCCGGCAATCGCGAAGGGCACATTGCCGCCATTGCTGCGAATCTGGGCAAATTGTTTGACGCCGCGTGTTCCCAGATACCGCAATTCAACGCCCCAGTCATTGGAAAGCTGTCGCTGATAACTCAAGCTCCAGCTCATGGTGTAAGGCAGGACTTTATCTGGAATAAACGCCTGGGTGGCTGCCCGGGCATCAGCCGGCGTCGTCGGTGGAATCGGCGTATTACCTAACCCACCGTTTTGCAGAAAGTTGGTTGAGGTGCCATAGGGACCACCTTCACCACCCGCTGAGGAAAGTTCTTGTTGGAACTGGGGCGGTAACTGGAGCGTGCCGAGGTTGCCATAGGCGACATCATATGACATTCCAAATCCGGCTCGGATGGAGCTCCGTCCATTTTCACCAAAAACCATCCGTCCGATACGATTGGAAAAGGATGGTGACCAGGCCAGGCCGATACGTGGCGCAAAGTTGTTTTTGTCAGGTTTTGGTTCTCGAAATTCAATCACGCCCGGTACACTGGCAATGGCGTTGAGTGCCTGGAGTTTTTCATCTCGGAAGATGGTGTAAAATTCATACCGCAACCCTAAATTCAAGGTTAAGGTTGGCGAAATTTTGAAATCATCCTGGACAAACCAGTAGATAGATTTCCGATTGGCCGCAAACACTGACGTGCCGACGCCTTTTAACCCACCGTTAAACCCGGTTGGTTTGCGATCAAGCAGGTATTCTTCGAGCGTGGCATAGTCGTATTCACCTCGACTTCGTGGCAGGAAGGAATTGGCCGAAATGACATTGCGCAGTTCAACGCCAAATTTCAAATTATGGCGGCCATTGATCCAGCTCAGGTTGTTGACCAACTGGTACGAATTGGTGATTTCACCGCTGGGGGATTCAGGTTGTGGCCCAAAAATGTACCCCAGATCATTAAATGAAATGTTGGCAAATGATTTGAACTCATCCGGCACGCCAAAGCTGTTATTTTTGCGCCGGTAGGCAATCCGAGCTTCGTTGACCAGCGTTGGGGTGAAGCTATGAATATAAGTCACCGAGGCAAGCTGGTTCAGTTGGGTAAAGTTCCCGTTAAAAATCGGATTTCCGACTCCGGCATTTGGCGCCGTTGATTTGGCATAGTTGTACCGGTACCGGATTTGATCGGCACCGAGTAACTGGTCAACATTCACGTTAAAGGTGTGATTGGCGAGGTAATTCGGATTGAGGAAATTGACCGTTCCAACCGGGATGTCTTTCCCAAGCACCCGAACTGAGTCTGACTGGCTCGACGCTGGAACGGTGTATTGTTGGAGCAATCCAAGCGTGAACGGACTGACGCCAGAAAGACTGCCAAGTTGGGCAAATCCGGCAGCGGTCGGGGTCAAAAAGCTGACCGGCGCCCCAGCCGTTCCGGTGGTGTTGTACTGGTAGGCACCAAAGAAAAACAGCTTGTTTTTGATGACCGGGCCACCGAGAAACCCGGCAATCCGATTGAAGTCATAGCGCGGCTTTTTGTCAGGCTGGTCACCACGGGCAATGGCTTCTTTGGTCAGATGGTCAACGGCAATGTAATTCTTATTGATGTTGAACCAGCTTGCACCACCGTGGAATTCATTGGTGCCGGATTTGGTGATGGTGTTGAACTGACCGGCTGAGGAATGTCCAAATTCAGCCGTGTACTGGTTGGTGAGGAGCGTAAATTCGGCGACGGCTTCAGGAATCACGTCAATGACATGACCGGTCAGGATGGTGTCGTTGTTGTCGACGCCATCGAGGGTGAAGCTGTTATTTCGGGGGCGGTTACCGCCGACCGAACCCCCTTCGCCAGCGGTTCCACCAGCTTGCGACGTCGTGTTGGGGGCCAGCAGTGCGAGTTCAAGTTGTGAATTATTGAGGCTGGGCAATTCGACGACTTTGCGCGATTCAAAAGTATTGCCCAGGGTTGAGGTACTGGTTTCGACGAGCACATCGCCACCTGAAACGGTGACGACTTCGTTGACTTCGCCGGTTTGGAGGCGAATGGTGAGGTCAATTGCCTGATTGAGAATCACGGCAATATTTGAAACTTCGGTGGTTTTAAATCCCGTGGCTTCAGTTGTTACAATGTACTTGCCAACAGGGAGGTAATTGAGTCGAAATTGCCCCTGTTCATCAGAGGTCGCGGTGGTTTGAAACCCTGTTTCGCTGTGTTTAACGGTGACGGTCGCGCCAGAAATAACGGCGCCGGATTCGTCGAGGACTTTGCCGTTGATGGCTCCATCCGTCGCCTGACCAAAGACCGAAAGCGTCAAAACAAACAGCACCACAGGGAGCATCCAGATCCAGTGTTTGCTTCCTGACATAGGTGTCCTCCAGGCTCAAAGCGTCTGAAAATGTGACAAGCAGCCCGTCCCGCCCAGTCCAGACCAATTTTCAGTCTCATGCCGGCACTAATCCAATTGCTGGGCGGAAGTGGCTGCTTATTGTGCCGCCGAGTGTAGGCCGCCGAGTCTGAATCACCTTCGAAAATGGGAGAAGCGGCAGGGAATTTGTGACAAACGGATAGCAGCCGGGATGAACCGGCAACGCAAGGAAACACTACTCTCTTGAGTGTTTCAAACTCTTATCTTGGTGTTTATGGGGTTTCAGCTTCACGTGTCGGTTTTTGGTTTTGCACGGCGAAGCGCTAGCATTCAGATAGCCGCAAAAGAGATAAAACTATGTTTTTGCTTGACAGTCGGAATTGAACTGTTAAGCTCTATCTGCACTGCAAATGCGTGTAACCTACACTTCATTCAATCAAACAACATATCTGAATCTATCATTTCTGGGGAATTGCGTTTTTTGAAAGCTCCAACTTGTGGTTGTTGGAATTTGAATCAATTGCCCGAACCGATGGGGAGCACCGCTGCATGAGGATTCGTTTCAGTCAAAGTCGGATGAGCTGGCTTGGCGTTCTGGTGTGCCTGGCTGTGATCGGAAGCGGGTTGGGATTGTCGCTCCGGCTACCCAGGCTAAAACTGGACAGGCAGGCGGGAAATCAGCCACAACCTCGGGCCAGCCAATCAAGGCTCATCTGAAACAAGCCAATCCCTTACCTTGTGAGCGGCCATTATTCAATGCCCCACGGTGTCTGGCGTTCGATGCAGCCGGAAATCTGTTAATTGCTGATGAGTTCAACTATCGGGTTCGCAAGGTGACCCCGGAGGGTGTTCTGTCAACCATCGCTGGAAATGGTGAAAACGGTCACTCAGGTGATGGCGGACCCGCGACAGAGGCATCAATTTATGGTTCTTTTTTGTTGACGGATATGAAAGTGCAGGGCAATCAGCTTTACTTCTCAGGGTTGACGGGAAACATCAATGGTCAACAAGAAGGTGACGGGATTCGGGCGATTGATTTGGAAACTGGAATCATCAATCGGTTTGCTGGAACCTATGTCAGTGGATTTGAAGGACTTGACGGACCGGCCCTGGATGCCCAGCTTTATTATCCCTACGGTATGGCGTTTGTGGGGAGTGATTTGTATGTCTCGCAAATTAATTCTGATCTGCTTGTTGTCTCAAACGGAATTTTAACGAGCCTGCCGGTTCGTCCTGGGTATTACCGTGGGTTGATCTCTGACGGAGCAAATTTAGCCGGGTTTGTTCAGGATGAAGTGAATTCCCAACAGTTTCAGCTTCGAAAAACGATCATTCCATCAGGTGACATCAGTGATATCCCAGTGAATCTGATTTATCCCTACGGGATCGCTTATGACCCGGTCTCAGGTGATTATTTTACCTTCAGCGGGTATCGGGATGGTGGGGTTATGCCGCCCCAAATCTATCGGGTATCGCCGACAGGTGAAGCGACCTTATTTGCCGGAAATGGAACCGAAGGCTATAGCGGAGATGGTGGCCTTGCCCTCAATGCCCAGTTCCGGTTTCCAGAAAACACTCCAACCGGATTAGTTGTGCATAATGGTCATCTCTATGTATCTGATACTGGAAACAACTGTGTCCGGCGAATCAATCTGACTACGGGAATCGTGACCTTGTATGCCGGAACCCCTGAAATGGGTGGGTTTGAAGGCGATGGCGGACAGGCGGTGGTGCCGGAAGTTGCCGGACCGGGCGTGTTTGAGTTTTCAGCCGCTGAATACACGGTCGAGGAAAACGCCGGAGTTGCCACGCTTGAAATTACCCGGACGGATGGCGGCTGCGGAGAACTGTTCGTCGAGTTCACGACGCATCCGGGAACGGCAACCGTGCCCGAAGACTTCACCGAAATCACGACCGGGGTCACGTTTGCCGATGGCGAAACCGGGAGCCGGCAAGTCCTGATTCCAATCACGGACGATGCCAACGCCGAACCACCTGAATCCTTTACCGTGGAAATCATCAATTGGCTTGGAGATGCAGAAATCGGAGAGAATTTCCTGGCTACGGTTGTCATCACCGACAACGACGGACAACCGGCGCCGGTCATCACCTCGATTGACCCAAACAAAGGCGCCGCCGGGACGTCGTTCTGGGTGAGTTTGAAAGGGATGAACCTGGGAGGTTCGCCGACAATTGAAATTTTGGACGGTGGCGGCATCACGGTTTCCGACTTGACGGTGCGTTCCAGTGAAGAACTCGTCGCCCGGTTTGCGATTGCCGCGAATGCTCCGGTTGGGTTCCGGCAGATTCAGGTTCGCAAAGCCAATGCCCAGGTGAGCAACACCGTTCCGTTTGAAATTCGACCGGCTGGAAGTGCGCCCAGAATTCTCAGCCAGTCGCAAAACACGACCATCGAATATGCCGAGACCGCCAGGCTTGAAGTTTTCGCCTCTGGAACAGGGTCGTTGACCTATCAATGGTATGCCGGTTTTGCCGGATTGACCGATGTCCCGATTGTCGGCGCCACGAGCCGGACCTACGTGACGGACCAGTTGACAACGACGACCAGTTTTTGGGTTCGGGTGCGCAACGCCAACGGTGTTGCCGACAGCCAGACGATCACCATCACGGTCAACCCGCCGGAAGCCGCGACCTTCGGCTTTTCGCAACTGCTCTACATTCCCGGAGTCGAACAACTGCTGGTGTTTTCGGCAACGGACGCGCTCTATCTGGCGCAACTTTATTATGACCCGATTGTGTCGGTGAACCTCAAAGACCAGACCGGCACCACGCTCATCAATGCTCCGAATCAGCACTTTGCATTTTTCAGAGCCTTGCCCGCCGAACAAGGAGACACCTACACGCTCAAATCGCATCATTGCCTGGATATTTTCTACACGGTGGTTGTCACGCCACCGAACGATTTCAAATATGACGATGAATTCAACTTCTCGGGGTTGCAAAGCGACCAGGTGTATAGCGACGGCTTTATCTGGCTGGCCGAAGGACCGCAGATATTGACCATCGAAGAACGGTTGTGTCTTGGCTTCACGACCGATCAACAGACGGCGGCAGGATGTACCGGAGTAGCCGTGAATAAAATGACCCCATCCGAACTCCCATCTGGAAATACAACCAAAGTGAAGTTTATCGGCGATTGTTTTGGTACAGATGCCAGCGCTATTAAAATCAATATTACGAACCCTGATTTTTCTTCAGTTGTTTGGGTCTTTGCTCAGAACATTGAAGTTAGCTCAGACGGGAAAATCTTAACGGCAGAGTTTATAGTTCGAAGTGATGCTCCTGAGAGTACAGTTGATTCTCCCTATCGTGCTCAAATTACTGTTGCCGGGCAACCACCCCGGGTCAGTGATCCAATCCCTTTCAAAGTTTCAAAACCTAAAGTGGAGATTCAATCATTTCGAATTGTTCCATTCCGCCGAACTGTTGCCATAACACTCAAGAGTCTGGTTTTTTATCCAGTTAATGTAGAACTAGAAGTCAAAGCAACTGGCAGTGGGAGGGCAAATTTTCTTGGGAAGCCCAACCTGGCTCTGACAATTGCAGGCAATAAGACGGCTCAGGTCAAGATCGTTGGCGAAAGCATTAGCTCAGGAAAAGAAGATTTAGAACTGGTCGTAAATGAAAAAACATTAGATGGAGGACTTGCACCTCAAGACTCGGAAAAGTTTACAGTTGTCCAATTTTCAGTCCAGGGAGTTGCATTTAGCGGCGGGCATCAAATTTATCTTTGGGACAAGAACGGAGACCCTCTGGTTAACGATGGCTTACACCCAAACTGGGTTCGAGGTGACTCACTGCAGACAGCTAAAGCTGCATATAATTACAAAGCCGCTTTGACCGATGTAACCCAAAAAATTCGAGTCTATGCACAAGTTACAAGTCAACCAGAAGTAGATAGTTGGGGAAGCCTGCCTGTAAAGGTCAGGGTCGTTTTAGCGAATGACGAGAAAAATACTCCGCTTGGTGAACCGGTAGAAACTGAATTGGTTTCATCTTCAGTCTTCGTTGGACCTTTGACCCTTGATCGAGCAAAATTTGAGGATAAATTGGAAGGTGTCAAGTTAGGCCGATACTCATTTATTTGGCAGACTGTATACCCAATACCTGGTGAATCACCAGGGGTTGAGTTTTGGCAGCCAATTGGTGAGCGTCCTACCTCTGAAACAGGGCCGCATACCATTTATTGGACTTACAGCGACCCGAAACCAACTCCATTTGTGGATCCATTGAATCAAACCGGAATTCAAAACAACAAACTTTTTGACCGGGCTTTGGAGTGGGGTTGCGGGCTCGTCGCTGGCGGGATAGAAAATGCACAAAACCAATCCGAAGCACCAATTAAAGACTTAACCCCAATTCTTGATAAAATAACTAAGGAAGTAGGGAAAAGCATTCAGCTTCAAGATGGGAATCAGACGTTCGAGAGACACCCCTTGGAAATTACTAATTTCAATAATAGATTGGGAGGGGTTTCAAATCACGCTGTGCTTCTGAGTGGGCTCTTGAAGAGTATTGGAATCAATGCCCAGCCGGTCTATATCTGGTACGGCAAGCAAACCATTCGACATCTTTATACCTACATCAAAGATCCCTCCAAAAATGGTGGTGGGCGAAAGCTGGTCACGTTTCAGGTCAAACGTCCAGCCAATGACAGTGTTGAGGAAAACCCACATTTTGAATACTTTACCTATGTGGAAATCTTGGAAACAACCCCAAAAATCTCCATGTTGTACGACCCTTCTTACGGCACTTTTGATGGCGAACCTCGCGGGGAGCCTGTGTTGTTTAAGTTTTCGGAATTTCGATTCCATGAGTATATGGACGAGCAGGGAAAGCTCTTTACCGATTTCCAAAATGGCTTTAACAGTGGGTTGACTGGAGTGCGGCTTCCTTTTGCTACTACCATTAGCCAGGAAAGCATTTGTGAGCATGGGGAAAATGCCGGTTTTGTTTCGCAGATGCCGAATGCGCCACTCACGGTAAAATCCGGCCAACGATTTCAGGTGAAAATCACAATGCGAAACACTGGCGGAGTGGCTTGGAGATCTACCATTCAGGGGTTCCCGATTCTCGAACTTGTTCGGTCATCCGATTCACCACCAAATTCCTGGGGGTCGGCAGTCCAGAGTCGAATACCTCCACTCATTCTTTCTGGTCGTGACCACACCTTTGAATTTGAGGCCATTGCTCCGAAAACCACGACTCCCAAAGACTATTCGTTTGAATGGCAAATGCTGGATACCCGAAATGACATCGAATTCTTTGGAGAAAAGACACCCAAAATCCTTATCCGAGTGAATCCTTGATACAGGAACGAAAGGTTTTGAATAGTGGAATTCGTTAAATTAAAGGAGACCCTTATGAAAATGGTTAAGCGCTTTATAATGACAATAGTAGGAATATTGCTTTTGCTGCAAACGACCGTTGGTCAGAACTTGATTGAAATTAACTCACCGTCACAAACGAAGATGTTCTCTCAGCAATTGTCAGCCTATATCAATAGTCAAGACGGAAGTGCCGTGCTCTTACACCAACGGACTACAATTGATACCGAACCATATTCAGGTATTAGTCAGACGTTTGAATATAAAGAATATTATGTTTCAATTGGAATATGGGTATTCAAAAGCCGAGAATGGGCAGATCATAAATATCAAACGAGCCTGAGATTTGGTGGAAATGGGAGCGGGTACCAGTTAACCGACCTTGGTGATGAAGCCCAAGGGTGGAATACCGGACACGTTAAGCTCAGAAAAGGAAATGTTTTTATAGATATTGGAATGACGTTAAAAGCGGATCTGGATAATAAATCAGACAACACCCAATCCCAACCTTTAACGGAACAGGAAAAACGAGCCAAAGAGGAGCTTGAATACCAGCAATCACAGGAAGTCTATCACCAGTTGATGAAGGAGCCCTGGGTTCAGTCAACCACTCTGCCGAAACGTGTTCCGAATTATTCGCCGGAACATAAGCTGGCTCAACAGTTTGCCAGATACGTGCTGGATTTTATGGAGCAGTATTCAAAGGACCAGGGAGGTATCCAATGAACAAGATCTCCTTCCTATGTTTCGTGGTTCTTTTGTATCTGACAATGATTGACTTTGCCTCACCAAAGTTTGTAATAGGCGGGGTGGCTCTTACAACCCGGCAAAAACAGGCGACGTTACCAGCCCAACGCCAGACAATTCCCCAGCAAGCGGTGTATTTTCAACTCTTTCGCCAGGTAGCTGTGCTGGAAGCCAAAGCAGTTGAGGCTCCGGCCAATGCCGACAAGTACCGCGCTGTGTATCGCAACCTGGCTGGATTGACCGAAGCCCAAAACGCCGTCCTGCTCAAAACCGCCGTCGACTGCACCCGACAGGTAGACAGCCTCGACGCCCGTGCCAAAACCATCATTGCCGGTTTCAGGGCACAATTCCCAAACGGACAGGTTCCACCGGGGAAGGCGCTTCCACCGCCGCCACCGGAATTGCTGCAACTGCAAAAAGACCGGGACACCACCATTTTGCGGTTTCGGGACCAGCTTCGGACCGCCTTCGGAGAAGCTGTCTTTGCCCGGTTCGATGCCTTCGTCCAGGGCAGCATTGGCAGCAAAATGACGGTTTCCAGGCCCTCAACCTCAACTCATTAGACCAGCAACCTGGATTCTCAGAATCAAACGTCTCAAGCACGCTGGTGGTCGAAATGATACGGTAGAGGCTGTTAACTCCAACATTGTTTTCCTTCCGGGCACTTCCAGATGTATCGAAACCAATCATTGAGTTGGTAGTGTTCCAAAACCGTTAAAGTTCAAAAAGTCGGGTCGAGGGTGACCTTTCGAAACAGCACTGAAATCAACGACTTGTAATCAAATATCGGCAATTCCCAAAAGACGTTTTCAACAGAATCAGAACACTACCCAACCTTATCCGCCTGCATTTCCAATGATTACTTTGTCGGAGCCGGTTTTAAGAACACTCCCGTGTGAAATGGCATCACCGACGCGGGCAGCAAGCTGGCCTTCGACAATGCACCCCGGTGCTCCGGTTACAATCACGCCGCCACAAGCCAGCGCGTCAGAAAGCCGGGCTTGAAAGTCACCATCCGTGATGGTTTTTTGGGCGGCGCTTACAATTTTTGAAGGGTCGGTGTCAGTGTCAATGTTCAGGCGCGAGGCATGAAGCGAGTCGGTTGTTGTTCCCATCGGTGCTGGCGTTCCTCCTGATTTTTATTTGATTGTTCCTCC
>DAOQNB010000018.1:0-2608 GCA_035335845.1 Acidobacteriota bacterium
TGGGGAACTGTAACTAGCTCTGAAAGTTTTTGGATGGGCTACTCGCTACTTGCTACTTCGCTGCTCACCTTTCGCTGGCTATTTCAGCAAAAATTCTCCGCCGCGTTTCATTACCACATCCACACCTGGAGTTAGATCTTCAAGGATTTCATAGGTGCAGGGCGTTGTACCTCCATTATCTTTTCCATCAGTCCCGGTAAACCAGATCACTGGCTGGCCTTGTTCCAGGCGATATCCAACGGGTTGTCCATTTGTAAGATTGACCGGAACGGATTTCCCAAACTCTTCAAAAGCGATCTGCAGTGTTTCTGGATACCCGTTGTGGTTGGCGTAATAACATTCAAGGATGGCCAGGGTTCGAATTGCCTGAGCAACCGTTTGGGTACTATACAAGCTGGTCAGAATACGCGGAGAGCTGCCTATACTCTGATTTGCCAACGATAGACTGGAGTCTTCTCCCAGTGACCAATGGGGTTTTGACCGCAGTGTTCTCCATTCGATACGAGTTTTTTGGGTTTCCGCAAAATCCCATGATTTCATGCTTTTCAGGTATTTTTGATTGAATCTATCTTGCAGTTCCAGAGCCCGGAGAAACACTGTCTTCCGAAGTCCAGGTAGATACACAATAAGCCAGGACCATTTGTATTTTGGATCTTGATTGGAGAAAACTCCTGGATTATCAATAAATCGTTGTTGATTTTCGCTGGTAGCAATCAATGTTTGCTGATTCAAGAGTTGCTCTGGGGTGGCAACCCGTTTTTGATTGGCTTCGATTGTATTTGCAATCAACTGGCAGAATTCAGGTTTCAGATGATACTGACTGATGAGCCCAAACCAATGCCGCATCACGATATTTTGACAAACCGCCGAGACAAAATAAGCTAGTATTGAAAAGTCTGGCTCATAGGTATCCATTGCAAACCGATAGGCGGCTAAACTTAATTCAATTGCCTTTTGAGATTCGCCAGCTTCGTACAGTCGTCGAGATTCAGCTATCGCCAGAATGACCAGATTGCGGCTTAATAAGTAGTCTGGTTCATTTTCCCGAAATGTTTCAGGGGCTGGTAAGTATTGAGCTTTTGAACGACGTGTCCCCTTTGTTAAATGGTAGAGCGCTTCCTGATTGAGCTTTAAGAACTCGATCTGCGGAGTACTGGATAACTCCCAACACCCGTATTTCTCCAATTCGTTTGGGAAAGAAACTCGTTGATTCCCAGTCACCCCAAGTTTCTGAAACGCAATCCGATACTCTGTCCAGGCATTTTCTTCAACCGGAATCGCTGTTGGGGGAACGAATTGGACTCGTTGAATTGAGCCAATTGGTGGAATAAATAAAAGGTTTGAGACCACAATCGCCACAACCAGCGAGCAGGTACCCAAAATCTGGAAAATCCGACTGGAAAGCGTCCATTCTGAGTGCTGTATCCACAATGGAACTGGCTGAATGGAGGACTGAGAGGCTGAACTTCGCTCTCCAAGGATTTGACGACCTTTGAAATACAAAAGGGCCGTGATGATCTCCGAAACCGGAAATAGCCAGACGATAAGGAAAAACAAGCTGGCAATACAACAAATGGTTGCAACTCCCCATTCAATGAAAGCCGAAGTTTGAAAGAAATGTTTTGTGGTTTGAGAGACAACACAAAAACTCAGGATTCCAGCCAGACCAGCCAATCCAGCCAGGTTTAGCTGAGTGATTTGCAGATTTCGAGCCGTTTCACTGACCGCAACAGAAAGTTGCGCTGACCGTTTTAATCCAACGGTCCCCGTCGTCGCTTCAACCGCATACACTTGATTCCACAACCGGAAACTGGTGTCTGATTTTGTTCGGCGTACTTTTGAGGCCACCCAATATGCCAGGCCCATCATTTGGGCCATCACACAATGGATCAAAAAGCGACCTGGTGATTGCAAAACGGGAATTTGCTTCAGGGAAGTTGACGGCGAAAGTTTAGGTTGATTGAGCGCCTGGGTGATGGCTGCCGAGCTGAATTGCCAGCCGAGCCAGAGCGCGAGAAAGGGAAAAGCAAACAACACATATTCAATCAGTTTTTGGCCCGGAAAATCAGCTTCAATCCCTTGCATCAGAAAAGAAATCACCAATCCGGCCAGCCCGGCAAATGGGAAATGGGTCAACACTGTCAGTTTGCGGAAAAAAGACACATTGTGTTGGAAGATCAGGCTGGCTTCTGACTTGAGCGCTGTTTCTCCGCCTGCCTGCAGTTTGAGGTTTTCAGCAAATGCTTCTGCTGTCACTGGTCGGTCACCTGCTGCTTTGGAGAGCGCTAACTTCACCGTCTTGGCCACACCCGGTGGCACCTCCTTGCGATAGTCAGAAAGCTGGGGTGGCTGATGAAATTGATGGGCAGTGATTAACTCCTGAAAATCACCCTGAAACGGCAGTCTTCCCGCCAGCATTTCAAAGGTGATAACGCCCAGGCTGTAGATATCACTGGCTGGCGTAATGGTTCCCCCAAAACATTGTTCTGGCGACATATAGGCCGGAGTTCCCATCACGGTGCCAAATCTGGTCAACATGGCGCCAAATGTTTGGGAAATCTGATGCTCACCAGTTTTTTTGCGAGGCTGAAGCCGGGTTTTTTCTCCA
>DAOQNB010000018.1:2708-20540 GCA_035335845.1 Acidobacteriota bacterium
CGTCAGCGGGCAATTGAGGGCCCGAGATCACGGCGGGCAATGCCTCAGCCTCTGGTGGTGTCACCTCCCGAATTTTGGCGATGCCAAAGTCAAGCACTTTGACATTCCAGCCGCCTCTTCCATTTGGTTCTAACCAGATATTTTCAGGTTTTAAGTCACGGTGGATGATCCCTTTTTGGTGGGCATGGCTGACAGCCAGACAGGCCTGTTCCACCAGATCCACCGTGAGGTTGAGCGAAAGCTGGTTCTGGTCTTTGAGGAAGGTTTTTAACGTCATTCCTTCCAGCAATTCCATCACCAGATAGGCCATCTGGTCGCTCTGGTGTAGGGCGATGCCAAAGTCGGTGACGTTGACGATATTGGGGTGGCGAAGTCGGCCAGCCGCTGCGGCTTCCCGTCGAAATCGTTCTAAAAACTCTTTATTCCCGGCAAATTCGGGGGCAATAACCTTAATGGCAACCTGGCGTTTCGTGTGCAGGTGCCGGGCGAGAAACACGGTGCCCATCCCACCGGTACCAAGCTGTTTCTCGATGTGATATTTCCCGTCGAGGACTTCACCAATCAAGTGGAACAATCCGGTTAAACCAGAATGACCTTTCGCTTGATCCAGTTCAAGGAGCTGCCCGGCAAAAGCCGGAGACATTTCTTTTTGGACTTCAGATTCAACTGACTCAAAATAAGATTGGGCGGTTTGGTCTAAGCGAATTAACTCGAAAACCTCACCAATGAGCGAGACATCATCTCCACAAACGGCTCGTAAATAGGCTTCTCGATTATCTGGGCTTCGATCAATGACTTCATCAAAGAGTTTTTGAACCTTCTGAAAACGTTCCAATGGTGTCACAACTGTATCCTCCACTTGACTGAAAAATGAGCTTTCATTCAAGGAGTCGTCAAAGCGAATCAAAATCCATCAAAAAAAATGAAAGTAAGCGAAAAAATGAAAGATGACGGATTTAGAGGTTGGCAGAATCAGCCTGAGAATCAAGTTAAAGTGCTTCACTCCCAAGTTGTTTTCGAATCCAGGCTTTGGCGTGCCGTTCCCGGCGTTCAATTGTGGCGCGACTGAGTTGGAGCACTTCGGCGACTTCATCAACAGTTAGTCCGCCAAAGTATCGCAAATCAACAATTTGAGCTTCTTCAGGGTCCAGGTTGGCCAGTTTTTCGAGGGCCCTATGCAGCGCCATTCCATCAAAATCAGGTTGCCCTTGAGCCAGTTCAATGTCTGCGAACGAAACTTGTTGAAGTTCCCCTCCTCGCATTTGGGCATGTTTATAGCGCCAGTGATCAACCAGAATGCGGCGCATTTCCCGGGCGGCAATAGCCAGAAAATGGGCCCGGTCATTCCATTCGACCGTGTGTTGATCAATCAAATTGAGGTAGGCTTGCTGGACAATCGCAGTTGGATTGAGTGTCTGGTCTGCCGGATTAGCCTGACCCTGGCGAAAGGAGATTGCCAGTGCAATTCGGCGTAACTCGTTGTAAACCAACGGAATCAACTGGTTATAGGCATCAGCATTTTGTTCCTGCCGCCATTGCTTGAGTAAGACTGTGACCTCGCCCGAATCGTGACCTGGATTCATAGTATTATTTGGAGTGCCCCGACTTGTCGGCGCTTTCAATTGTGGTGATTTGTCGCTCAGGAAATAAAGCCATTCAGCGACAAGTCGCTGGGAAACAAAGCTCTGACAAGTCAGAGCACTCCAAATTGTTTTTCTGAAGGCGGAGACTCTGAACTGTATCCTGACTCGCAAACTGGTTGTGTCAATTGAAGTTGGAAGTGATTGGCTTGTGGAGCAGTTTCCCGTGAATGGTCCCCACAATTTAAGCTGACATTGTGCCCCGATTGACGAAAAAGCGCAACCAGATTCTCAAGCGGCACACAAGGTGGTATTCGGAAAGCGGACCAGATTTAAATGCATTGAATAAACCAATTTAAATTTAAATCGGGAATTCAATCGGTTGCTTCCGCTTCTGTCCTTCAGTTAAGAATTTGCCAGTACCACCTGCATCAGTTGGGCTCATTTGACACCAACTTCCCGGTTCAGGCAGTCGGTTGTGAGTACTTGAATCTTTCTGATTGATTGCCGGTCCAAAATCCAATCGAAGGTGATTCTTTCGCGTCCTGCGGGAAGGTTCCAGATGGTCTTTCCTGGTTGGCCCTTGTGATGTCGGGCAACTCCCCGTACAATCCCGCCCCTTATCTCAAGCAACCCATTCTTGACCTGTAATCAAAGACAAGGACAACTCTAGACAATGACCTCGACGACTGCTCCGGATCGGACACAGAAAGCTATTTTTTGGGGAATTGGCCTCATTTCGCTCGCTTCACTGTTGTTTGAATTAACGCTCACCCGAATTTTTTCGGTCGTGATGTACTACCATTTTGCCTTCATGGTGATTTCACTGGCCATGTTCGGGTTTGGTGTCAGCGGCCTGATGACTTATATCAAACCTGACTGGTTTCCGCGTGAGAAGCTGGGAACAAAGCTCTGGCGCTACAGCATTTATTTCAGTGTGTGGACCGTGGTGAGTTTGCTGTGTGTGCTCCAGATGCAGGTTGATCTCTCTTTTCGACCAGAAAATATCCAGAAACTGGTGTTGATTTATATTCTGGCATCCGTGCCATTCTTTTTTGTCGGGTTATGTGTCTCAATCGCCATGACTCATTTGAGCGAGGTGATCGGGAAACTCTACTTTTATGACCTTCTCGGCGCCAGTTTAGGCTGTATGATTGCCATTCCGGTGATGAACTTTTTCGGTGGTCCGGGTGCCGTTCTGGCTGCCACTGCGCTGGCCGCACTCGGTGGTCTGTTTTTTGCACGAGTGGCCCAGGAAGAAGTCAATCCCAAAGCACAGCTTTCACCTTCAGAGCGGGCGCCAGGGCTGATCTTGCTGGGTGGATTGATGGCGCTGGCTGGTTTGGCGCTGATGATTCCAGGGCTCAAAGCCAGGGGAATGGCCTATTTATCGAGTGACCAGTTGAGCAGTGTGGCGGTTTTTGCTTCGGTGATTGGAACCATTCTCTGCCTGAGTGGCTTTTTCTCGCGCCGTCAACGACACATCTGGCTGCCAGTTTCACTGGCGGTTTCGGTGTTGATTTTAGCGGGTGCCAATACCCAGGTTGAGTTTTTGCGGGTGATTTTTTCCAAAGGAAATCGGGAAGAGAACATTGTGTTTTCAAAATGGAACTCGTTTTCCCGCATTTCCGTGGAAATTTATCCTCCGACTGGGGCGCATACGATGCGGATTGATGCCGATGCCGCCACCGCCGTCGTCCAAACTGGCGGGAAAATCACGGTTCGCAAACCGTTTGAAGAAGGTGTCTCTGGGGTTGCCTACCATATCCGACGCGGTGCGGGTCAGGTTTTGATTATTGGACCTGGGGGAGGATGGGACATTGCCACCGCTGTGGCTCACGATGCAAAAAATATCACCGGCTGCGAAATCAACCCGATTATCGTCAACGATGTTATGAAGGGACAGTTTAAGCAGTTCACCGGTGGACTGTATGAATTCCCAAATGTAAAGGTTCAGGTGGGTGAAGGCCGGTCGTTTGTTCGAAACTCTGGGCAACAATTCGACATTATTCAGGCCACACTGGTTGATACATGGGCGGCAACGGCTGGTGGCGCACTGTCATTGACGGAAAACAATCTCTACACGGTCGAAGCCTTTGAAGATTATTTCAAGCATTTAACTGACTCCGGCATGATCACCATGTCGCGCTGGTTGATGAAACCTGACCAGCAGAATTTACGGCTGGTTTCACTGGGCATTGAAGCTCTGCGTCGGCTGGGGGTGACCCAGCCTGAGCGGCACTTTATGCTGGTGAGTTCTGGACGCGGATTTGAAGATACCAATCAACAAATCTGTAACGTGATGATGAAGCGAACGCCGTTTACCGATGAAGAAGTGCGGGCAATGGAGCAGGAAGTCCAGAAATATGGGTTCAGTGTGGTGTATACCCCACTGACGAAACCCGATAATGACTTCACCCGACTGATTACCGCACAAAATCGTGACCAGTTTTACGCATCATATGCGTATGACATCACGCCGACATTCGACAATAAACCCTTCTTTTTCTTTACGTTGCATTTAAAAGACATTGCCACGGCCTTTGTTGGCGACTATGAAATGGTCAAGAACAACGCCGGACTGCTGGCGTTGGCCAGTTTGCTGGTGGTGGTGACCGTGCTGGCGCTCGGGTGTATCGTCCTGCCGCTGGCGCTCTTTAAGCGCGAGGTATTGCGCAAAGATACCTTCAACCGGTTTCGAGCGATTTTGTACTTTGCCGGGCTTGGGGTTGGGTTTATGGCCGTGGAAATGGCCTTGCTTCAGAAGTTTGTTTTCTTCCTGGGGCATCCAGTGTATGCGCTGGCGGTGGTGCTCTTTTCCATTTTGCTGTTTAGCAGTCTTGGGAGCAATTTGACTGAGCGGATTGGGGTTGAGCGGGCGCCAGAGACCATGCGCTGGGTGGTGATGGCAATTTTAGTCCTGGTGTTGATCTATCTGGCGGTGTTGCCGACGATTTTGTACACCTTCCTGGGGCTGGCGGTGCCGATCAAGATTGCTTTGTCAGTGGTGATGCTCTCGCCACTGGCCATGTTGATGGGCATGCCGCTTCCGCTGGGAATCAAAACGATACGACCACAGGCGGCGGCGTTAATTCCCTGGGCCTGGGGCGTCAACGGGGCGACTTCGGTTTTTGGCTCGGTACTGGCCGTGTCGCTGGCGATCAACTTTGGCTATAACGCGCTGCTGCTGGTCGGGGCCGGGATTTACATTCTGGCTGCGATTGTGTTGCCGGCGACACTGGCCAGGGGTGAGTCCAGAGTCAACAGTGAGGAAGTTGAAATTCCTGACGGCGTGAGTGCCTGATCAGCCAGGGCCAGGTTTCGTCCATAAGAGGGTTGTATGGCGCCAAAAATTCCACGTTCGAGCGACAATGATTACACAGTGGAAATGGCTGCGCTCCGAAGGCAGTTTCTTAAAGAACAGACCGGAAAAGAACTCTGCCATGCCGGCCACTATTCATTTGATCCAGCCCTCTTGCCTGGAAACATTGAGCACTTTATCGGAGTGGCCCAGGTCCCGGTTGGGATCGCCGGGCCGCTCCTGATCAACGGCGAATATGCCCAGGGCGAATTTTATATCCCCATGGCCACCACTGAGGGGACGCTGGTTGCCAGTTACAATCGTGGAATGAAGTTGTTACAGGCTGCCGGGGGAGTGACCACAACCGTGACGGATGATGCGATGCAGCGGGCACCGGTCTTTGTCTTTCCCAGCGCACGCGAAGCCCAGGCCTTTGGCACATGGGTTGAGCAAAACTTTGATGAGATCAAGAGACAGGCGGAAACGACCACCCGGATTGGGAATTTACGCGATATTGAGCAGTATCAGGCCAGTCGGTTGAGATTTTTGCGATTTAATTACACCACGGGCGATGCTGCCGGGCAAAATATGGTCGGAAAAGCCACTAAAGCAGCCTGTGACTGGATCAACGCGACCTACCCCGGAATTCAACAGTATTTTCTGGAATCAAACTTTGCCACCGATAAGAAAGCTTCGGTGATCAATATGCTCCACACGCGCGGCAAGCGGGTGACGGCAGAAGCCGTGATTCCAGCCCGACTGTTGCGCGATTTTATGCATGTTGATGCCAGAATGCTGTATCGCATCCGCCAGATCAACTTTATTGGGAGTTTTCTTTCCGGGGTCAATAACAACGGCGCTCACTCTCCAAACGGCATTGCCGCCCTGTTTATTGCCACGGGTCAGGATGTGGCCAACGTTTCGGAATCTTCGGCGGCGGTTACCTATGCCGAATTGACTCCCGAAGGAGATTATTATTATTCGATCACGATTCCATCCTTAATCGTGGCAACGTATGGCGGAGGCACTGGACTGGCAACCCAGCGAGAATTTCTTGAATTGCTGGGGTGTTATGGTCAGGGTGGCGTGAAAAAATTTGCTGAAATTGTGGCGGCAACGGTTCTGTGCGGTGAGTTGTCCCTTGGGTCAGCCGTCGTTTCTGAAGACTGGGTTTCAAGTCACGACAAGTATGGGCGGAACAGACCGTAGGTGGGCTGAGAAAACCAGGGCTGAAGACAGCGGGCTTGGGGCTGAAGAAAATGGGCTGAAGTCTCGTAAGCTCGGAGCAATTGAAGGGATGAGGGATGAAATAAAACCAATTCTTCAGCTCTGAGCCCGAATTCTTCAGCCCGATAATCTTCAGCCCGATAATCTTCAGCCCGATGTCTTCAGCCCGAATTCTTCAGCCCGAATTCTTCAGCCCCATCACGCCGAAACCAGTTGGGGCTGTTCCAGGCGATGATAGGCGCCATTGCGTTTGCAGGGAATAAATCCTTCTTCCTGAATAATGGTGAGCAGCGTTTCCTCGGTGGCTCGATGATTGGCACCGGCGGCTGAAACGACATTTTCCTCAATCATAATGCTCCCCAGATCATTGGCACCGCCATGCAATGCCCGTCGTGCCACATCAAACCCTTGAGTCAGCCACGAAACCTGCATATTCGGATAGTTATCCAGATACAGCCGGGAGAGCGCAAACCACCGCAGATATTCATCCGGTTCCAGACGATTTGGGAAAACTTTCCCAATTGGTACAAAATCAGGTTGTAACGTCCAGGGAATAAAAGAGATAAAGCCATTTGTCCGGGATTGGAGTTCCCGCAGCAGCCGGAGATGTTCAAACCGGTCATCAATGGATTCTCCCATGCCATACATCATGGTAGCCGTGGTTGGAATCTCAAGTCGGTGAGCGGCTTCCATTACATCAAGCCATTCTTTCCCGGTACATTGGGTTCGCCGACGTTTGCGGAATTCATCAACCAGAATTTCACCACCACCGCCTGGAATCGAATCCAGCCCGGCTTGTTTTAACCGATTCAGAACCTGTTCATAGGACAGCCCGGAAATTCTGGAGAAGTTGAGGATTTCCGGCGGAGAAAAACAATGCAAATGGATGCGATAGCGGTGTTTGAGTTCCCGGAGCAAATCTTCATACCATTCCAACGGAAGGTCGGGGTGAAGTCCGCCTTGCATCAGCACGCCGCTTCCGCCGAGTTCGATGGTTTCTTCTACCTTTTGATACATGGATTCAAAGCTATGCACATATCCTTCGGGATGACCTGGCGGGCGATAAAACGCACAAAAGGTGCACACCGAGGTGCACACATTGGAATAGTTGACATTTCGGTCAATCACATAGGTCACGATCTTGTCTGGATGAAACCGCTGACGAATCTGATCTGCTGCCGTGAGCAAATCTTCAAGTGGGGTGGTCTGCAGCAAAAACATCCACTCATCCAGGTGTGGATGGTTTCCGGCCAAAATACTTTCAAGCAAAGTGTTCGATTTCTCCATAGTTATGATCTTTCTGTGTTCCAGGCTGGTGAAATTGGCATATTATACTGGCGACAGAATCCACACCAACCTGACTTGGCTTGTAGTCAGTGCCGTATTTGAAAAAAGAAAGGATAGGGAACTCAATCGCTGCTGATGCGATTGAGCAACCCGAATGGAAGACTGGTCCATGCCATACGTCAATCTCAAACCAATCATTGACCATATGCTCAAGCAAAGCGAGCACGTAAGTGATCTGAATTTTTCGGTGAATTGCCCGCCTCAGGTCGAAATCAACGGTGAACTTTTTCCGGTCAATATCAAAGGGTTGCCCGTATTAACGGCCTACCACACTGAAATCATTGCCATGACCTTGTTGGGAGGAAATAAAGATGCCGCCGAGAAGTTAATTCGAAATGGCTCAGTGGATTTATCGTTCAGTGTTTCTGGGTGGAATCGGTTTCGAGTCAATGTTTTTTTGCAGCGTGGCACTATTTCAGTGGTGATGCGGGTGGTCCTGTCTGATATTCCATCGCTTGAATCACTGGGGCTCCCGACCCAACTGGGAAGTATCTCAACCCTCAAAAATGGAATTGTGCTGATTACAGGTCCCAGTGGGAGTGGGAAATCCTCAACCCTGGCTGCCCTGGTAGACAAAATCAACCAGGAGCGGTCCTATCATATTGTCACAATTGAAGATCCGATTGAGTTTCTGCATACCCGAAAGCGATCAACGATTAACCAGCGTGAACTGGGCAGCGATACGCCAAATTTTGCGGTTGCGCTACGAGCGGCTTTGCGCCAGTCGCCAAAAGTGATTCTGGTTGGAGAAATGCGGGATTTAGAAACCACTGAAATTGCACTTGAAGCGGCTGAAACCGGGCATCTGGTACTTTCCACCCTCCACACGACCGATGCTTCAAAAACAATTGACCGCCTGATTGGGCTTTTCCCAAAAGCTGAGGAGCGGGTTATTCGCGTCCGACTTGCCCAGGCATTTCAATTTATTGTCTCACAACGATTGATTCCAAAAGCAAAAGGCGGCGGTCGGATTGCCGCTGTCGAAATTTTAAAATCAACGCCTCGAACCCGTGAATACATCGAAAAGGGCGAAAGTCAGGGAAAAACCCTGCTCGATGCGATGCAGGACGGGAATCTGGAAGGCATGCAGCCGTTTGATCAGGTTATTGAACGATACATTCGAACCGGAATGGTCACGCGTGAAGACGGGCTGTCATTTGCGACCAATCCGCATAACCTCGAATTGAGGCTGGCTGGATTGGGTGCCGGATGAAGCACTTCATCTGTTGGGCAGGGACAAAACGTATTGTGCCCGTCACGTTTTGCTCAATTGCCCGTTTATTTGGAGACTTTTTATGAAAACCTTCTATCGAATCCTGGTTGGTATTTTTGTTTTAAGCTTTTTATTTACATATGGATACCATATTTTTCAATCAACTGAATTAACCACACTGGCTTCAACGACTCAGAAAAGCCTTCACCGACAAACCCCAACGATTAGTTCAATTTCACCTGGTCAGGTGCCGAAAGGACAGAGTCCTGCGAAAATTAAAATTGTTGGCACTGGATTTATTGCTGGAACAAGAGTGTTTTTCAGCGAGCAGGAGGTGCCAGCCAAAGTCAAAGCGTCAGGCCGGAAAATTATCCTCAAAGACCTGGCCGCCTCACTCTTTGCCCAGGACCGAACCTATGATGTGGTGGTTCAAACACCAGCAGGGCAGCGGTCCAATATTGTGAAACTGGTGGTTGGAACGGGCGTCAATCCGGCTGAGCCAGCCTCTATTCAGGTGAGCCAGCCCCAATCGCTGGCACTCAATACCAGTACCTCAACCCAGATTACGGCTCGGGTCCTGGATAAGAATGGAGTTGAGATCCCCGGCGCCCAGGTTACCTACCAATCTGACAACACGGCTGTGGCATCGGTTTCTGCAACCGGTCTGGTCAGTGCCATCACTGAGGGGGCGGCCCTGGTCCAGCTTCAATCCGGTGCCGTTACCACGCAGTTAATGTTTCGGGTCAGTCGGGTGGATTCGGTTCCATCAGGTATCTTTGGCCAAAGTGATATGGCCAATTTTGCCGGGACGATTTACGCATCTGATCTGTCGAAACATATTATCCGCCGAAGCCAGTCATTTCAGCCGATGAATGATTATGCTGGACAATCCGGTGTCGCCGGAAATCTTGATGGAACCTTAACCGGTTCACGGTTTAATGCACCGCTTGGCATCGGCTTCCGAAACGGAATGCTCTATCTGGCTGATACCAATAATCAAACTGTTCGTCAGATTAATACCGCAACTGGTGCGGTTCGGACCATTGCTACGCTGAGCAATGCCACGGCAGCCAGTGGTGTTTCAAGCTGGGGACCGCGCGATGTAGAAATTGATGTCAACAATGATCTTTATATCACCGATGCGGTCAACCATGTGGTCTGGCAGGCAACACTTCAAAATTCATCAGTTCAGATGAGTGTGCTGGCGGGCCGAATTGGGCAACCAGGGACTGTGGATGGGCAAGGTACCGGGGCGATGTTTAACACTCCGCAACGGATTACCTTAACTGGAAAAATCCTGAGTGTGACCCAAACTGGAAATCAGGTCCGGCAAATTGCTTTGCCAGGCGGTGCGGTCAAAACCATTCAAAGTCAGGCTGGGAGACCATCGGATGTGAGCGACCTGGCCCGAATCAATCAATCAGAAGACTTTGAGCCGATTGAGTTTGAAGACGAGTCACAGAGCTGGAGTGAGGATGGCGCGCTGGATTTCAATGCTCAAAATCCGCTTCAGTTGACCCAACCCTCAGCCATTGCCTCAGATGCAGATGGAAATTTGTATGTGGCAACAACTGGGAGCGTTCAGATCCTGACCATTACCAATGATCGGGCGATTCTCTCTGATCTGGTTGCTCCAGGAACGCTCCAGAATCCCGTTGCCCTGACCGTGAGTCCCGACGCTGTATTTGCTCTGGACGGCAACACTGGACAGCTTGTTCGGATACAATTTGGAAAGCCGAGTATCTCCCAAATCAGTCCATCACAGGTGGCAGCCGGGAGTAGCAGTAATCAAATTACCGTCACTGGTGACAATTTTTACTTTGACACCCAGGTTTTTCTGGGCAGCCAGGCTGTTTCAAACGTGACGGTTTTAAATTCCAAACAATTGCAATTTACCCTTCCTCCTCAACCGTTTGGCGGGAGTGTGACCGTTCGGGTTCGCAACCGGGGCGGTGAAGCGCGTGGGTTGCTTACCGTGACCGGAACTCCTGCACCAGCAACGGTGAAGCTCAATGCTTTTCCTTCGAGCCGGACCGTCGCGCAGGGCGAATCAGCCTTCTTTACGATTGAACTTGACCGGACCAATTTTGAGGAAAACGTCAATCTGGCGGTGACCGGGTTGCCCAGTGGTGCCACTGCTCAGTTTAGTGCCAATCCAACCACCGCCAGTGCTGTACAACTGAAAGTGGATGTCACCACACGCGTGACATCTGGAAACTATACTCTACAGATTACTGGAACCGGATCTGGCGCCACTGTGACCCCAACCCAGATCCTGCTCGGCGTCAAGTCGGTATCAAGCGTGGTGCTGGGTGCCAGCCCTACTTCACGGACCGTCGCGGTTGGCCAGGATGCCAATTATACCCTTTCCCTGACTCGAACCAGCTTCACTGACGCTGTTACCCTGGCTACAACCGGGTTACCATCCGGTGTTTCGTCGTCGTTTAATCCAGGTTCAGTTACCGGTACGTCGTCAACACTCACGGTCACCGTGAGCACGTCAGCGACCACGGGAACTTTTAAATTCAATGTAACCGGGACTGCCAGTGGCACCACCGTGATACCGGTTGAACTCACCTTGACTATTACGGGGGCTCAACCACAGGTTCTGCTTTCGGTTTCTCCGGATTCCCAACCGGTAACGGCGGGCGGAAGCACCAATTATAGCGTGACTTTGACACGAACCAATTTCACTGGCCCGGTTGATTTAACGGTGAGAGGAATCGGCGGACCGTCGCCACGAGTGGGGCTGGATGCTGCGTTTACACCAGATAACACCACTGGAAATAGCTCAACTCTCAATATTCGGACCAATATCGGAGGCACAACTTTGGCTGGTACCTATACTTTTCGGGTCACAGGGACTGCTTCCGGCGCGACCGTGGTAGACTCAAATGTGTTTAGCCTGGTTGTTTCAAGTGCGACTCCACCGTCAGTGGTGATCGGAGTTGAACCGACCAGTCAGCGGGTGATTGCCGGAGATATTGCGCAGTATCGGCTCACCGTAACCAAGACGAATTATTCTGGGTCAGTTTTGTTGTCGCTGGTTGGGAATGTACCCCCAAATACAACGGTGAGTTTCAATCCGCCACAGTTTGACACATCAACAACCATGATTTTTGATACTTCGTCTAATACCACTCATGGAACCTATGTCATGCAGATTGTGGGCGAAGCCCAGGGGGTAACGATCCAGCCTGTCACCTTTAGTTTACAGGTTGATGCGCCGTCTCCGCCAACGATTACGCTTTCAATGAACCCAACCAGTCGGACCATTATGTCGGGCGAGACGGCAAATTATCAGGTCACGGTCACGACGACTAATTTCAGCGGGTCGGTGAATCTCTCGGTAACAGGAAACATTCCGCCGGCAACCTCCTTTTCTTTTAATCCGCCGCAATTTACCAGCACCACCACCCTGATTTTTACTACCAGCGGAAATACTCCGTCAGGGACCTATAATATGCAGCTTGTTGGGACAAGCACTCCGTCGGTATCAATCACACCAGTCAACTTCACTCTGATTATCCAGAATGTTGGTCTTCGGAAAACCGCCCAACTGATTCAAACTTCACCAGGTACAGGCCAGTTGGGCTCAAAAGAGATAAGGGTTAACGCACTTCCGATTTCCAGTGAGTTGGCCCAGCCCGCGACTTTTCCAATCAGTGAGACAATCAGTTCAAAAATGGTACAGGAATTACCGGATGTCAGGGGCCTGGTAAAGCTGAAACTGTGTGACCTGGGGTCCCAGATCAGAAGGCCAGCGAAAAACTCTGGTCCAGATCAACCCAATATATTGACAGTCTTGAAATTCTAATGCCCATGAAGCAAATCGTGACAAGTTTGATGGTTGCACTGTGTTGTATTCACAGTGCCTGCACGGCGGCTGGAGGGGTTTCCCCCCAAACCAGCCGCCAAATTTCTGAACCGCTGCCTTCCACCTCATTTTCTCAACTCCTGGAATCTCAACGGGTTCACTATAAAGCAGAGAGTCTGGCTCAACGCAAAATCATCGCGGCGTATGGGGCGATCTGGGCAGCCAGGGGGAATCTGGTGCTCCCCGACCGGGTCGTTTTTGCAAATCAGACCGAAGTGAGCCTCTTTCAACAAAAAATGCGGGTTGGGCGGGCTCAAATTGGCAAAACAACGATTGAACTTCAGGAAGCGGCCCTGGTGGCCTTGCTCAAAGCCCGGCAGGACTGTCTGGCCAAAGGGTGCAGTCTGACTCCCCGAGGCGGTGCTTCAGCCGCCAGGCGCGATTATGTGACAACCATTCATTTATGGAAGAGCCGGGTCAATCCGGGACTGAATTTTCACGTCAAACAAAAAAGAATCACGGCGCAGGAAGCGGCACGGATTCAGAATTTATCAATTCCAGATCAGATTGAAGAGATTTTAAAACTTGAAGCGCAGGGCCTGTACTTCAGCAAAAGCCTGGATAAATCTATTTTGTACTCGGTGGCTCCCCCTGGCGCCTCCCAGCATCTGGCTTTGCTGGCAATTGATATTGAAGAATATGAGAACGCACAGGTTCGAGCCATCCTGGCAAATCACGGATGGTTTCAGACGGTGATTTCTGATCTCCCGCATTTTACGTATTTAGGACTGTCAGAGGCAGAGTTGACGGCCCGTGGGCTGAAGAAGGAAGTAAACGGGGGGCGGGTCTACTGGGTCCCCAACTGGTAGTCCCCCTGAAGAGTGAGAGCAAGTGGATGGCAAACAAGCACCTGGGGGCAAAGGCAGGAGCAACCAGACGGCACAATGATGGGTTATTTGAGGTCTCGGGCAGCGATCATATCTTCAAGTCGGCGGCGAATCTGGAAGTAATCTTCCAGCAATCGGTTCATATTCACAATAAACGGAATTTGAAGTGCTGCCGCTTCTTCAGCTCGTTCCGTCAAGGCCTCCGCCTCGACCGAATCAGGATCAAATGCGTCGAGTTGGTCCATCAATTCATACACATTCTCACCGCGCGGGTGACGGTGGTAGCAAAAGGTCACAAACGCGAGAGTAAGCCCATCAATGATTTGTTCAGGGAGTTGCGGGTCCTGGCTATTGAGTGGATGACAGAGAAAGGAATCATCTTCAACGCCAAGGGCCAGGGAAAGTGCTCGGATATCGTCAGCTAATACAGGATCCATAAGTCTGAAAAAAAGAAAAAGATTAAACTTAACAGCAGAACGGTCGGCAGTTTACCATAGGCAGGTACGACTATGTCCAGATGGATATTAGACATCCTTGTCAAACCTTCCGGTACGCTGGCCAAAGATGATGTTTCTTCCTTGATTTAAGCCAGTTAACCAACCACAAACGAAAGAGAGAACGTTATGAATAACGGTTCAAATGAAACAGAAAGCACTGACATGATTTTGCTGGCCGAGTCAGACAATTATGATGTGTTTACTGACCAGGAAGCCGATTTAATCCATGTCGATTTTTATGGGCAGGGAATCACGTTGCATTTGACGCGAGCTGATTTTCTGGAGATGAATCAGGTTTTAGAAACCGCACTCGCCCGACTCAAAACACTGGTTGATGATCAGGAACCCACTCAACTCTGAGCCGGGTCTGTGCCTGAGATCTTGCCAGGTTTACTTTCGGTCAGGCACCGCGCGTTCAGTCATGGCAACCAGGAGCCGTTGGCGAGCATTGACCCCATTTCGGCGGGAGGTTTGCCAGGATGAAACAGCCTGTTCGTATTGCTCACGTAAGCGGGGTGCTTCTTGACCCAGGGCAAGTTGTTCTCCGAGTGATCGAATGTCACGCAGCGCCTGCTCTTGCTCCTGGCGGGCGCGGATTAATTCACGCATTTGATCTGCCAGATAGCCTTCCAGGTTATCAACAAATGACACTGAGGTGGGGGCTGGACTTTCCATCCTGGAACTCATTGACGGGCCCTCGTTGGAAAAAGGGCGATTTGGCTTGGTTTTGGGACGGTTTGTATTGGATGGATGAAAGCGGCGAGGTGTTTTTTTGGTTTGTGATTTCATAAGTTCTCTTTGACCTCAAAGTCGAAACTGGCAGATTGAAATAAGTTATGCTCGCGGCAGTTGTTCTGGCTCGCGCTGTATGTCAGCGAGATAAAAACAGAGTTGCCACCAGCTTGTAGGCAGTCAACCAGGAACAGTTGGACTGGTGTCTGTAGCGACGTGAGAAAGTAAATCGGTGCAAAGTGGGTAATGGTGAACAATCTGCCACGGTCAGGATTGAGTCGGTACTCAGTCTGGCAAAATCAGATGGGCTCGTTGAGCCATCACGCCAGAAAGCAACCCAGGGTGATCCCGGCTTTAACTCTCAATGAATACTGAATGGAATTAAGGGTGACTGGTACGGTTGATGATGACCCAATGCGTCGAAGACGGGTTCAAATCCTCTCCAGATTGATCTCTTTTAAGCGAGATTTCGAGTTGAGCAGCAATCCTGATCATAGAAGGTAAATGATGGGGGAAGAGGGGCAGCTTACAGCAGTTACCTTAATGAGGGGCTTGAAGACGCACAACCGGTGCTTTTTTCAGCCAAAGCAGCCATTTTTTCAATGTGGTGTTGATGGTAAAACGGTGCTGATGAGTGAATCAGACAGTGAGAAGCTGAAAAAAGCGTCAACCAGCGGTTCCAAGCACAGACGCTATTTACTCAGAAAGTAAACAACGAGCATTCACAAAAAGTGGAAGATTGCGAAAAGGTGCTTGTTTTGTTGGATTTGCTGCAGAGATTGCAGATGCCATCAACCATAGTCAGTTGGGAAAAGCTTGTCAAGCCGCGCTCACCAGATCCAGGATGGGTGCCGCCCATCGGAAGCCATTTTGGTATCCGGAAACTGATCTTGCCTGAAAATTCTTGATCCAGAATGAATTCGATTCCATACTCAGGGTGAATTTTCACGAAATCTTCTGGATTTTTGCTCTCGACCTATCGTTTGAATATTTGATCAATTTTTAAATTATTCAAAGTAAATGGCTTATGGTATGCGGTATGGGAAAACCCATTTTTTTTTCGAGTCGTGTTCTGATGCAGCAATCAGTGTATTTTTTTCTGGCCGGACTCGTGATGTGTTCCTTATTTTCTCCTCCCCTTCTGGCAACTCTGCTGCATCCAATCAAGCCCACGCAACGGGAAAGCGTTCTTTTACCCTCTCTTCAAGCTGAATCATTGGTGGTCAATCAGCGGAATCCGGTTGTCAATGAAGGCCGGCAGTTGACGTTGACTGTTTCAACCTCAAACGGCCAGCCGGTACCGGATGTTACCTGGGAATCAGGGAGTCCTGACATTGCGCAGGTGGATGCTCAAGGGCTGGTTAAGGGAATCACCCGAGGTTTTGCCACGATTACGGCTCGTCGTGGCAGCAGTAGTGTTTCGACTTTTGTTGTGGTCACCCGTGTCACAACTGGACAGGGACCAAAATCACCAGGCGACACCCGACCTGATCAGGCTGGACGATTATATTTGACGGATCCGATCAATCATGTCATTCGGAGGAAAAGTAGCCTGACCGCTGCCGCTGAACTTTTTGCTGGCCGCAGTGGTGAAACCGGTCTCAGCAATGGGCCACGACAAACCGCCACGTTTCGAACGCCAACCCAAATCGCACTTGATAATAGCTCGACCGGTGGGATTTATGTGGCTGATACCGCAAATCACGCCATACGGAAAATCAACCTGGCCGATCAAGTTTCGCTGGTGGCGGGAAATGGTGCCCCTGGGGTAAATCTTGAGGAGATCACGGCCTTGAACCAGGCTCAGTTTCGTGGCCTCAGAGGGATTGTGATTGATTCGGGTGGAAATTTATTTGTGGCAGATACTGAAAATCAAGCCATTTACTATATTGATTTTGCCCAGCAGCAGGTTCGTCTCCTGGCCGGCGCACCAGGTGTGCCAGGGTTAATCGATGGTGCTGGTCGAAGTGCTCGTTTTCGACGCCCAACCAGTCTGGCGCTCAGTTCAGACGGGAAAATTGTGGCGGTTGTTGATGAGGGAAACAACCGGGTTCGGCTGATAACCCGTTCGGGAGAAGTCCGAACACTTGGTCGTGCTGTTTCCCGTCAGGAAGGTGATGAATCCAGGCAGGCATCCTCGGACATTGAATTTGATACTCCGCAATCAGTGAGTTTTGATGGAACGGGAAACGTCTATGTTGTGGACCGAACCGGGCCCAAAGTGGTGACCCAGGCGCTCGGGCAGGTGCCTCAACTGATTGATCTGGCACAACCTGGGGTTTCATTTCAGCAAGCCGCTAGTGTGGCGGTTCAGGGGGCTCAAACCTTTATTTTGGATGCCCAGTCACCCACTGACGCTGAAGCGATTAAAGTTGTTACGGTTGGTGCACCAGAAATTGCAACCATTGAGGATGTTACTCCGACGTTGAATCGGCTCCCAATTTCTGGAGGAACCGCGATCCGAATTCGAGGTAAAAACTTTGCCCCTGAGAGCCGGGTGGTGGTTGGAGATCAAGTCACGGTAGCCCAGGTGATGTCTGCGACTGAAATTCAACTGGCGCTTCCTCCGCAAAAAGCACCTGGACGGCGGACGATTTCAATTCAGACACGGGGTGGCGTTGCCCAGATTGAAACCAACCTGACGTCAAATGCATTGATTGAGCTTTCAACAGGCCAAATTACAACGACGGTGGGTGGAGTCTCCTTTAGCGGAAATGGTGGACTGGCGACCCGGGCCAGTTTACTCTTTGCCCAAACCGGTGGTTTGGCGCTGGATAGTCTGGGCAATATGTATGTGGCAGATAGTGCCAATCATCGGGTGCGACGCATTGATGTTGAAACCGGTGTCATCACGACCGTGGCTGGTAATGGAATTGCCGGTTTTTCCGGCGATGGACAACTTGCCGTCAGTGCCAGTTTAAACCAGCCTGAAGGCGTTGTGATTGACCCGAGTGGAAATTTGTTTATTGCCGATGCTGGGAATCATCGAATTCGCCGGGTTGATGTTATTACTGGAACGATAGGAACAGTTGCCGGTAATGGGACGCCAGGATTTGGTGGTGATGGTGGTGAGGCCACCAGTGCAAATTTGAGCAATCCGACGGCGCTGGCACTCGATTCGGTCAGTCAGTTATTGATTGCAGATACCGATAACCATCGTATCCGGCGGGTCAACCTGATGACCAGCCAGATTGAAACCATTGCCGGAACTGGAATTCAAGGGTTTACAGG
>DAOQNB010000019.1:0-15505 GCA_035335845.1 Acidobacteriota bacterium
CCAATTTGGAATGAAATCTTCGCATTAGAAAATAGTCAAGTGATTCAATCAAATAAACTTAGTGAACTACTGACTACGGGCTACTGACTACAAACTGGTATTATTTGACGATGCCTTCGTTTTGAATCGCGGTATAGGTGTCTGCAGGCAGTAATCCCAACCATGGATCGGAGCTTGGGGTTAAAAAGAGTTCGGCATAGACCCGTTCGTTGAGTTGATCCACATTTTCTCCTTCACCAGCCTGCAGCCAGTCATACATCCTGGTGTGAAACAGGTATTCGTTGCGGACTGTGTCGAGTGCCACTGATCGTTCGAAGGTTTGAACCGTGCGTTCAAAACGACTTTCACCAGTTCCAGACGTGTTTGTGGCATCGGGAAGGTGGCACGCGCCTGTTCCCTGGTGACGAATAAACCGCAAACTCCGCTCGTCGAGTTTTGCATCGGCACAATGCAATTCAGCCAGTACTTTCCAGGCTTGCTGGTCAGTTGCAGATTCAAGTTGTTCAAAATCGGGAGTGATTACATTGAGCAAGGAAACTTCAACCTTTGATTTGGTAATTGCCAGAGGTGCTGCCTTGCGTGCAGTCGGTGGATTGCTCGTTGAGACGGGGATCGAACCTGCCTGGAGTCGAGCCAGCCCAGAGGCGGAAACAGGAACCTTCAATGTGGTTAAGTCTTGATTCCACTGGGTGAGAAGGCGTTTGGATTGACGTGAATAATATTCAGCCAGCATTGATGCTCGCTGGTCGGAACTGACACTGGGATCTGATGCCAGCAATGCGGCGACATGGGCTGGTTTGAGTACCCGCAGAAACGCCTGTGGTCCATACAATCCCGGCAGGGCATCAACCACACGGCCTTCAGAATCAAGCACATAGTGGATGCTGTTTCCAGTGATTGTCCGCTCCATTTTGCGGCCATCACCGAAATCTATCGTGACTTTCGGCACGGGGCGAACCGATTTCCAGTGGAGGACAAACCGCTGGCGCAAAAATTCAGAAATGTCGGCATTGGCATAGAGAATGGTGCGGAAAAACCGGCTATTGGCACAGCTTAATTCTTCATCCAGGTTCCCGAGCAACCGGAGCGATAAAATTGGTTTGCCGCTGGCTTTGGCGGCGGCCCTGGCGGCTTCAAAATCGGTGTACCAGTACAACTGTGATGTGTAGCAGTTGCGTTGTTTGCTAACCGCATCCAGTGCTCGACTGAGGCGGTCCCAGGCTGGAGTTGATTGAACCTCGGTCATCAGCAAATGACGATTGATCTCGGCTCGATGGGCGTCAATGAGCGCATCCAGCCCCGCCGGCCCGGTCTGTCGCAAGGCAGCAATTGCCGTATTTGCCTCAGATTGACTTTCTGAAATTGCCTGATGAGCAAGTATTTCCAGCCGTTCAGTGGCACAAGCAGTCGTGGTGCCCACGCCAATAAAGAAAAGGATAAACAGTCCAAAGCACAGGACCCGAAAATTCATAGTTTTTTTCTCCGAGGGAATTTGGCGAAGCAATTTGGGACAGGCTGGAAACTTCGCGCTGTGATGCGGGCTTACACCGACGCTTTGCCAAAAAGTTCGTGAAAATTTTCCCTTCCAGTCAGGACTGTACTATGATCGCGCCTTTTGGTTGGGTTGCTCATTCCCGGGGCACCCTTCATTCTGGAAAGTGAACACTAAAACCCCATGTCTCTTTTTGAAGCCATTCTCCTGGGGATCATCCAGGGTCTGACGGAATTTCTGCCTATCAGCAGCACCGCCCATCTGGTGATTGCGATTAAACTACTCCACCTTGATACCCGGTTTTCCCCAGAGCAATTGACTGCATTTGAAGCGGTGATCCAGCTTGGCACATTGGCTGCGGTTTTGATCTATTTTGCCAAAGACTTGAAAACCATCACGGCTGCTTTTTTCATTGACCATCTGGCCTATTTTCAGGGAAAACGTGAACCGGGACAGCCAGCGCTTGGCCCGTCAGCCTGGCTCGGCTGGTACATTGCAATTGGAACCGTGCCGATTGTGGTGATTGGGCTCTCGTTTAAAAAACAGATTGAAGGCACACTCACCAAAAACCTGTATGTGATTGCCAGCGCCATGGTTGGACTGGCAATCATCCTGGCAATCGCGGAAATGGTCGGGAAGCGCCAGCGGTCAGTGGAACACCTTACCTGGGTGGATGCCGTTCTCATTGGCCTGGCTCAAGCCTGTGCCTTGATTCCCGGCGCCTCACGGTCTGGAACAACAATTACCGCCAGTCTTTTCTTGGGGCTCAATCGTGAGTCGGCAGCTCGATTCTCGTTTTTGCTTTCAATTCCAGCCGTTCTGGCTGCCGGGTTGCTCCAGTTCGTCAAAGAATATAAATATCTGGATCGCAACACGTTGATTGCGGTGGCGGTTTCGACGCTTGTCTCTGGAATCAGCGGCTATGCCGCGATTGCCTTTCTGATTCGATACTTGAAGACCCACACCACCAGCCTCTTTATTATCTATCGAATCATCGTCGGAGCTGGAATTTTCCTGCTTCTGGCACTGAAAATAATTCCGCCAATTTAGATTTGACAAGCGTGGGGTCGGTGCCTATCATAGCTTGCTTTCCACAATGATCTTTTTGGGGCAGTAGCTCAGTTGGCAGAGCGCCGCGTTCGCAATGCGGAGGTCAGGGGTTCGACCCCCCTCTGCTCCATTCAAAGCAAAAATAAAAAAACCAGCTCACCAGAGCTGGTTTTTTTATTTTCTCAGTAGTTTTTCACCCCTCAGCCCATTTTCTTCAGCCCCGAGCTTGCGAGTCTTCAGCCCATCTTCTTCAGCCCACTGCTTTAAGGTACTGGCATCAGCGCATAGCCGCTCCCGCCCTTGCTCAACTGAAACTGATGCGAGATGTTTTGTTGTGGCAAAATGTCAAGCACATAGGACGCATCTTTCTTCAAGGATGAAAATTCCCAGCCCTTGCGGTTCAAAATCACCAGACAGCCATTGACCTGCACATCAAAGTCGCTGATTGATCCATCAAACCGAACCTGAGCAACCGGTAAATCCTGAAATTCAGCCCGTTGTTCAGCCGTGACCGTCACCTGCGGATAGGTCTTGCGAATATTTTTCATCAAATCGGCCAGTGGCTGCAGTTTTCCTTTATACACCGTGAACATAGCTGCCTTCGCGTCAGCGCCACTACCTCGTTCAAGCGATACACAAATCGCCGTATTCACATTGGCGAGCAGGACTTCCGATCCGCCCCCTGAGTTCCCGCCCATTGGCATTGATGACAACATCGAGGTCGTCGAATTTCGCTCGACTGTATAGATATACCCTAATTTCACCCGATTGACGGTCTTATCAATCGTCGCCAGAACGCGATTGCTGTCTTTTTGCAAAACCAGATCAATTGCTCCATCAGCTCGATAGTTGAGGGAAATTTTATTTTCTTTGAGAAATTGCCCAATTCCTGGTTGACGATCAAGGGAACAGGGGAAAGCTGCAGGCAAGCCATCTTTATGGAGCAGTTTGGTGGCTTCTTCGCTGACTTTCTTAAGGTCCTGCGCCCAGGCAGAAACACCCGAAAAACCACAGAGCAACACGACCAGACACAAGGCAACGCGGGAAACAAAGCGGAGACCTGGCATAGATCAACCTCCTTCTGCAAAGTCAAGAACAGCAGAGTTGAGTGTAAGCGTGGATGGGGGTAGGGTGATCAGGATTGGATCAATCGTTGAGGGAGTTGTAATTGACTACGAGATACATTATTGCCTGTTTGGCATCGAGTTGTCCAGTCACCAACTTCAAAAATCTGAAGAATAACTGAAAAAACCCAATCAGGTCATTTATCTACGGACTTGCGTTTCACTGGAAGGGCACTATAATTATCCCTATCTACACACCCTTCAACCAGGTTCCATGGTTACTCCAGAGATCAACTTCAATTCTATTCTCAATCCCACTGGAGGATCTCATTCTCGCCAAAACTGCTGAAATTGTCTGAAGTTTAAGCCAAATTTACACGTGTCTGGTAACTAAACGCTCTTTTTGCGACGCAGGCCGAAAAAGCGTCTTTCCAGTCAATATTGTTTTCAACGTGCGCGGTGGGTGTCAGCACTTCTCGGCATAGTTCACAAACAGGTTGGCTGAAAAGAACCTCTCGACTGCATCGAGTTTATCCGCGATTGTACCGGCTTTCTCAGGCGTTATGCCTGGTTGACCATACGGCAACGAGCGGAATTCATTTATAGGGCCCTATCAATCAATTAGAGGCCCATATCTAACCCAGGAAGGGACTCTCTGTATGAGTAACTGGAAAGGGAACTTACTGCAGTACATCGCTGCCGCGCTTTTGATTACGTTGGCAGCGATAACTCCGACATTGGCACAGGCACGTGCCACTGGCGGAGCCATTGAAGGAACGGTGACGGACCCAACCGGCGCGGTGGTGGCCGGCGCCACCGTCACGGTCAAGAACATTCAAAACGGTCTGGAGCGTGAAGTTACAACCGCCGAAGATGGGGTGTATCGGATCCCGGCACTGGATGTCGGAACCTATGATATCTCAATCAAAGTGGAGGGCTTTGCACCTCAAACCGTCCGAACTGAGTTGTTGATTGGAAGAACTTCCATCGTCAACTTTGCATTGACAGTTGGTTCATCAGGTGGAGAAATCATCAATGTTACCGCTGATGCGGCGTCCATTGTTGAAACCACCCGTACCCAGCAATCAGCCAACGTCAATGATCGTGCCATTCGCGAATTACCAGTCAATGGCCGTAACTTTCTGGAATTCGTACGGTTAACTCCGGGCGTCAACACCGATCCACGCGGCGGTGATATTTCCTTTGGAGGCTTGCGCGGAACGGCCAACAGCCTGCTCATTGATGGTGCTGACAACAACAACACCTTCTTTGGACAGACGATTGGACGAACCGGGTCTGGACGTGGTCCATACCAGTTTAGCCAAAGCTCGGTGCGTGAATTTCAGGTCAACACCAACTCCTTCTCGGCTGAATTTGGCCGGGCTGGGGGGGCGGTGATCAATGTGGTGACCAAATCGGGCACCAATGAATTTCACGGCGATGCCAATATCTACTTTCGTGATCGGTCACTCAACGCTGAAGACGCAATTGCAAAAGCAGCTCGCCGCGCCAAGCCACGCAACCGGATTTATCAATTTGGGGCGACGCTGGGTGGGCCGATTGCCAAAGATCGCGCCTTTTTCTTCTTTAACTATGACGGACAACGCAACACCGAACCACAACCCGTGATTCTGGGAGTTCCAGTCCCAAATGACCCGGTTTCCCAGGCGGTGGCCAATCAGTTGCGCGCCTTCACCGGCACCTATAACCGGCAATTTAACCAGGATGTGTTTATGGGTAAAGTTGACTGGCGGATTAATGACAAGAACCAGTACTCGGTTCGTTATAACCGTCAGAACTTTACCGGGACCAACCTGGAAAACTCAGGCCCACAGAGTGCCTTTGAACACACCGGTAACTCGCTGGTGACAACTGATACCTTAACCAATCAGTTCACCACTATCGTCAAGCCAAACCTGATCAATGAATTACGGGTGCTCTTCTCCCGTGATAAAGAGCCAGGTCAATCTAACAGCACCGCACCTGAAGCCGATATCCGCCAGGGTGGCGTTCCGATTCTGGCACTCGGACGCAATAACTTCAGTCCGCGCGAAACCACTGAAAAACGGTTTCAGATTATTGACACCATGTCATACCTGCGTGGCGCTCATAATATGAAATTTGGGGTGGATGTGGTCATCAACCGGATTTTCAACTTCTTCCCTGGCCTGTTCACCGGGGTGTATAGCTTTACCAGCTATGCCGACTTTGCTGACGGCAAGCCAGCAGGCGGGTACCGTCAGGCATTTGCCGGTGATGGAACCAACGGCCCGGTTTCACGCCCAAACAGCAATGAATTTGCGGCCTTCTTCCAGGATGACTGGTCAGTTACCCCACGCTTGAAGTTGTATCTGGGTGTCCGCTATGACGTTCAGCGCAAAGCTGAACCACCCGTGGCCAATGCAGATCCACAACTGGCGGCACTCAACATTTCAACCCAGGGAATTAACCAGGATACCAATAACTTTGCCCCACGCCTTGGCTTTGCCTGGCAACCGTTTGACGATGGTGGCAAAACGGTCATCCGTGGTGGGTACGGTATTTTCTATGGCCGCACCCCATCCATTATGCTCGGCACTGGCCATACTCAAAATGGGATCAGTGTTCGGACATTGAATTTCTTTGGCGATAACGTCCCCACCTATCCAGGGAACTTCACCACCCCACCAACCACCGGGGTGCCGGCCACACCGGCGTTGTTCTTCTTTGCCAAAGACTATGTTGACCCGATGATCCATCAGGGCAGCTTTGGGATTGAGCGTGAACTGACCAAGGACCTGTCCTTGTCAGTTTCCTGGTTGACAGTTCGTGGCATGCGCCAATCTCGGAGCCGGGATATCAACTTTAGTTCGCCAGTCTCACAACTGGTCAACGTCCGAACCAGCACCGCAATCAATTTTGCCAACGGTCAGCCGTTGGGAACCTTGACCGGAACGCTGTTTATTCCACGGTATGGGCTCCGTCCAGCCACCCGGTTTGATCGCCTGACCCAGTTTGAAAGCACTGGTGATTCGATCTACCACGGCCTGGTGGTCGCCCTCAACAAACGGTTTAGCCAGAACTTCCAGGGATTGATTTCCTACACCTGGTCCCATGCGATTGACAACAAACCAGATCAAACCTCAGTTGTTGTCGGAGCCGATGACGCCAAGAATCTGGAAGACCCACTCAACTTCGGCAATGAACGCGGCGATGGGGAATCAGACACCCGCCACCGGTTTGTGTTGAGTTATTCGTGGGATCTGGCCTATGCCCGCAACCTCAGCAACCCAGTTGCCAAAGCCATCCTCGATGGCTGGTCACTGAGCGGAATCGTGACGGCCACTGCCGGACGGCCATATTCGGCCACTGTCGGCGGCGACCTCAATGGTGACCGCAATGCCCGAACTGACCGTGCACCTGGCACCAGCCGCAACGTGTTCACAACTGATAAATTTGTGAATGTTGATATGCGCCTGACCCGCACGATCAATCTGACCGAAAAATACCGCCTCCAGTTCTTTGCTGAAGGCTTTAACCTCTTCAACCGGTTTAACGTCGGAACGGTCAATACCAACCAGTTCCTGTTTGCCGTGATTCAAGGTGTTCCGACCATCGCGCCAAACCGCGATTTCGGAGCCCCACTCACCAGCCTCGGCGCTCGCCAGTTCCAGTTGGCTGCCCGGTTTGTGTTTTAAGATCTGGGGCTGAAAATACTCGGGCTGAAGAAACCGGGCTTGGGGCTGAAGACATCGGGCTGAAGAAAATGGGTTGAAGAATCAAGGTTCTGACCCACCTTCTTCAGCCTGAGTATTTTCAGCCCGAGTATTTTCAGCCCGATGTCTTCAGCCCGATGTCTTCAGCCCGAGTATTTTCAGCCCGATGTCTTCAGCCCGAGTATTTTCAGCCCGATGTCTTCAGCCCGAGTATTTTCAGCCCGAGTATTTTCAGCCCGATGTCTTCAGCCCAAGTATTTTCAGCCCGAGTATTTTCAGCCCGATGTCTTCAGCCCACCTTCTTCAGCTTTCCACAAATATCCCGCCAGGCATTGATTCCGCTCAAGGTACAGGCCATTGTTCCCTGCCCTGGAAACGTGGTATCCCCGACCAGCCAGAAATCTTTGAGTCCAATATCTGACGAAATCGCCAGCAGGTTGCTATTGGTAAGCTGAGTTCGCAATCCGCCAACCATCCCTCGCTCGCGGCTGGTGTAATTTTCAAAGGTGACTGGCGTCCCCGGAAGCACAACTTCAAGCCCACGATCAATATCTGGAAAGACTTTTCGGATGGCTGCCAGCGTCTGGTCGGTCAACGCCTGTTTGCGCCGGGTATAGTCTTCGAGTGAGAGGCCATACCAGGTGTTGACTTCCGTGTGGGTCGAGACCACAAGCGTTCGTTTCCCCGCCGGGGCTGAACGCAGATCACCAGCTTCACTCAGCGAGAGAAAGCAACTATTGGCATCCTTAAATGGCTCGCCATAACGTTGCAACACCTGATGATTGAGTGCACTGTCTGGGGGAATAACCGACTCATCAACTCCGAGATACAGGGTAAAAGCCCCCCAACCAATATCAGCTTTTTTCAGAGCACGGGAAAAACTGGCAGTAAGATCGGCTTTGACAAGCTGCGGGACATTCCAAACCGGAATATTGGCGACCACCTTTTTCGCCTCAACGATCAGCCCTTCACGAGTTTTCACCACATATCCGCCTTGAGACCGAGGCTCAATTTCGGTGACTTTCTGACGAAATTTGATGGTGCCGCCATGGCTTCGATAGGCTTCCAGGAGTGTTCGAACCAGTGTTTTCATCCCGCCTCTGGCTCGCCGAATTCCATGCCGATAGAGATCAATGCCAGCGGCAGCATTATAAAACGGTGCCCGCTCGGCAGTTTCCTGCGTGGTAATCAGGAGCAAGCCATCCAGAAAAGCTCGGAGTTCAGCATGATCACTCAATTGATAACGGCGCAGAATGTCATCAAACGTGGAGATGGCGGCTGGCAAAATCCACAGCACATCAGGCGAAACCAGGCGCAGATTGGAGATCAAATCTCGAATGCCTCGAACTGGCAACACCGGCTGCTTTGCCGTCATTTGCCAGAGCACATCAGCCGTCGTATCCACCTGTTTCCAAAAGGCAGCCAGTCGGCGGGCTTCATCAGGGGTGCGGGCAAATCGTTCGACTCGCTCGCGCTCCCATTTCCCTTGATCGTGCCACAGGTTCACTGTTCGGTCAGGAAGATGAACCGTCACGCATTCAATCAAAGTGGATTCAGGCGCTGCGACTCCAAGCTGTTGAAATACATAGGAATGTAGCCCTTCTGGATCAAGTCCAATGATGACAGTGGCTCCCGCATCAAACGTGTATCCCTTGTGAAAAAAATACCCGGCACAGCCACCAACTTTATCGTGGGCTTCAAGCAAAAGTGTTTGAATTCCTTCTTTTTGGAGCAAAGCTGCTGTCGTTAACCCGGCTATGCCAGCGCCAACCACCACAACTTCATATTTTGGAATGGAACTGAGGATAGATTCAGACATGGGGGCGATACTAGCATTCCGTTTTTTCTACCAGCCATAACCCCTCCCGAAACTTTCCCGAATTTCACTCAGACAGACAAAAGCGCGGCGCAGAACATTCTGCACCGCGCCTGAGAGGATTGTACCCAGGGACTCGCCCTTGTCTTCAGCGTTACTTAATTCGCTTTGCGGGCATATTCCGTCCGCCTTGATGGAGAATCACCTGATTGACTTTCCCGTCTGCATCTTTGACGAAGGTCAGTTGGGCATCCACCACTTTTAAGAAAAATTCGGTTTCTGACTCAGGGAAAATCTCTAGCCGCTGTTGCCCGGTGGCCTGGGTCAAGAGTTTGTCACCGTCCCGTGTTACGGTCAGCACAAACCCGGGTACCAGTTCATATTCACCAACATAAGCGTCATAGATGGCTGGATCCACTTTGGCGACTTCACGCTCTTTCGGAGCTGGCTGGTCTGTTTTGATAGCGGATTCTTCACCTTTTTCGTCAGTTTTGATCATTTTGACGATCTTGCCAGCTTCATCCCGAACAAATTTGAGTACCGTGAACGAGCTTTTATAAAAAAACTCATTGTCAGAAGCTGGGAAGATTTCCATTTTCTGCCCGCCGGTGCGCTGAGCATACAGTTGATTTCCCTGACGGGTGATGGTCCGGGTGGTCTTGTCCTCAATCAAATACACCCCAACGAATTCATCAAGCTTTTTGGCATCCAGTGTAACTGCAGTATATTCCTTAAACCCCTTACCAATCATCGTCGCAGCCACCTTACGGGCCACAAATGACGGCTGAACTTCGGCGCTATCCTGATTTGTCAAGATAGCAACAAACACCTTTTGTTTAGGGAGCCAGTACCCCATGGTGATAAAGCCGTTGATGCCGCCGCCGTGTTCAATCACCTCTTCTCCCTGAAGTTGTTCAAATTCCAGGCCATAGCCATACGTAGTTGGCTTCCCGGTACTGAGGGTGTAGGGGGTAAAAGCTCGTTTCCAGGTGGCTGGTTTCAGCAATTTTCCAGAAGCCATTGCGTGGTTCCAAATGGCCAGATCGTCAACATTTGACTCTAACGCACCTGCCGCATATGGCAACGTCATGCTCATGGGAGCAGAATAGGAAAACTCTTTGCCATCTCCGGTATGTCCAAGGGCACGATTTGGAATCGAGGCTTCTTCTGTACCGTAAAAAGTGTGTTTCATCCCCAATGGCTTAAAAATAGTCTCCTGCAAGAACTGGGCATAGGATTTACCAGAGACTTTCTCGATGATCACGCCAAGCAGAACATAGCCTGAATTGTTGTATCGCCATTGCGTCCCAGGCTCAAAATCCATCGGCTCATTTTTGAAAATATCAACCAGCTCAATCGGCGTGACGTCTTTTCGCATAATCGAACCGAAAGATGCCATCCCGGTATAACTTTTGATTCCTGAAGTGTGGGTTAATAAATGCTCAATTGTGATTTTTTTCCCTTGAGTTGGATAATCTGGAAGAAATTTGGTGATTTCGTCATCAAGCGCGATTTTTCCCTGATCAACCAGCTTCAGGATCCCAACCGCTGTAAATTGCTTGGTAATCGAGCCAAGTCGAAAAATCATATCTGGTTGAATTGGAACCTTCTTTTCAACATCCGCCAGGCCATACCCTTTACGGAAGACCACTTTACCGTCTTTGGAAACAAGGACAGCCGCTCCCGGTGTATTTGCTGGATAAGCGTTTGATAGTATTTGATCAATTTTTGCAATAACTTCTGGTGTCGTAGCAGATGTGCTACTGGCAACTGTTTTTTCTTTTTGAACATAAGCCAGTGTTGGGACAGTGCCTCCAACCAGAAGAACTGTAGACAACAAACCTGCACCCAAGAGGTGACCTGGATTCCTCATGTTTGAAACTCCTTTGTGCTGTGAACTGATTGTGATGAATTGGAATTTGTGATGATGGGCGCTATACGGAGTGAAAACTGGTGAGGTTCGCCGGAAATCATGGGGCTGAAGAACCCAGGGCTGAGGGCTGAGGGTTAAGACTTCGGGATGAAGACTCGCAAGCTCAGGGCAATCGAAGGGATGAGGGATGAAATAAAACCATTTCTTCAACCCCAAGCCCTCAGCCCTCAGCCCCTAGCCCAGGTTTTTTCAGCCCTATTCCCCAGTGATTTCCGGAATGACTTTGAGCAATACATCCACCAGAAAATCAATTTGTTCAGCCGAGATCACCAGTGGCGGCATGGCCACCACCACATTGCCCAGCGGGCGCAAAATCAGACCAAAATCACGGCACCGGTCGGTTACCCGATACCCCATTTTGAGTCCCACCGGGTAGGGGGTCCCAGTGGCTTTATCGTCGGTCAGTTCAAGTCCAATCATCAGCCCGCGCTGGCGGACATCACCAACGTGCGGCAACTGCGCCACCGATTCCAGTCGTCGGGCAAAATGGGCAGCCATGTGATTGACATGGGCAAGAACATTGTTTTTTTCAAAGAGTTCCAGATTTGCAAGTGCAGCAACACAGGCAAGCGGATTGCCCGTGTAAGTATGCCCGTGAAAGAATGTTTTAAAGGCAGCGTAGTCATCCCAAAACGCCTGATACACCTCATCAGTGGTAATGGTTGCAGCCAGTGGCAGGTACCCTCCGGTCAACCCTTTCGCCAGACATAAAATGTCAGGAACGACGTGCTCCTGTTCACAGGCAAACATCGTTCCGGTTCGACCAAACCCGGTGGCAACCTCGTCACAGATCAATAAGACTTCATATTCATCACATAATTCACGAACACGACTGAGAAAACCAGCCGGGTGCGTGAGCATTCCAGCCGCCCCCATCATGAGGGGTTCCAACACAAACGCAGCAATTTCGTGGGCATGGGCTTTGAAGATTGCTTCGACTTCGTGGGCCTGACTATCTTGTGGAACAGAAACGCGAAACGCATCAAACAATAAGGGACGATACAACTGGTGGAATAATTCGATTCCTCCCACCGAGACCGAGCCAATCGTGTCCCCATGATAAGACTCTTTGACGTGCAGAAATCTGGTTTTTTGTGGTCGCGGGTCTGGTCGTTGCTGCCAGTATTGAAAAGCGATTTTCAAAGCAATTTCAACCGCAGTGGAGCCAGAATCAGAATAGAAAACTTTATTTAATTGACCCGGTGCCAGTTCAGCCAGACTGGCAGCCAGTTCAATGGCTGGAACGTTTGAGAGACCAAGCAATGTTGAATGGGCAACCTGATCAAGCTGCTCCTGGATCGCCTGATCAATTTCAGCGACCCGATGACCATGCACATTGGTCCACAGGCTACTCACACCATCCAGATATTGGTTCCCTTCGACATCAAAAAGATAGCACCCTTCCCCGCGCTCAATGACGAGCGGGCGGGTGCTGGCCCATTCTTTCATCTGGGTAAATGGGTGCCAGAGATGGGCTTTATCAAGGTGGGCCAGATATTCAGCCCGCAAACGACGCTGATCAGCAGCAGGAAATGGAGATTGTTTGGGAATCATAAAGAATGAAGAAGAAAGAATTCAGAATGAAGAATGGGGGCAACCAATCACTTTAATTGGATAATTTTTGAATGAAGAAAATATATTGACCACTCTCAATCCATCAATCTCAACGGTTCATTTGCATACTGTTTAGAATTCGGCTTCTCAGTACCATGGTCAGAGAAATACATTTTTTTCAATAATTTAGCTTTGAAATAATACCAGGCGATCTTTTCCAAATGGCACTTATTCTTTCTTTTTCAGGCTCAATTCTTCATTCAAGAAACGGGCTGCGTCAGCCGGAGTATCAATATCCAGGGTGCCTTCAGCAAAGGGAATCAGAATAGTTTGATCAAGATTGGCCTGGATAATCTTTTTGGCACCCTTATCACCACCGAGTGCCAGCAGAAGCGGAAAAAGAGAAGAGGTAAATAAAGCTGGAATGCCCACAGTATCAGCATAGTGTGAGGCAATAATATTTTTCCGGGTGCGATAAAACGTGGTGATTAGAGTTGAAAGAAACTGAGTTGAAAGAAATGGTTGATCACAGGGAACGATAATCACCCCGTCAAAATCTCCGACGTGTGACAGTGCGGCAATCCCACATCGGATTGAAGCTCCCATGCCTTCTTCCCAGGTGGGATTTTCCACCACCTGGACGGCACAGGCATCCAACGTTGGTTTGATGATTTCGGCCTGAGCACCAATCACGACCAATACGGTTTGGACGCCGGTACCAAGGGCGCATTCAACCGTGTGCTGAAGCAAATTTTGGCTGCCAATCGGTAGCAATTGTTTGGGGTGTCCCAAACGTCGCGACGCGCCGGCAGCCAAAATCAGAACCGCGATTTGTTTTAAATCACTCACTCTGGGCTTTCTCCAATTCGACAGATTGGAAAAATCCCTGGGTTACCCAGCCTCGAAACCACTGAAAAATCTGCTCTTTTACACCCCGGCTTGAAAATCGGCGCGTGGTGGCAAGAATTGCTTCACCAAGCGGCATTCCAGAGACCAGAGCCATCAACATTTCATATTCAGGTCGAGTTAAATCAAAACGCCAGACACTGTACCCACGGCGGCAGACAGCCACCCAGGTATCCTGACGTTTGATTTTTGGACGGTGGGTATTAGCTCGCACGGCTTCCAGATACGCATTGACCGGATAGCGGAACGCCAGAACTTGAAATCCATGAACGGGACGAAACCGGGCAAATTCCCAGGCATCAGCCGGGATATCCTGGATCATTTCTGTGGTCAGAATTGATGAAAGTTCAGCATCAAAGACCTGAGTTACTGCCAGTTCCAACCGTGCCAGATCATAGAGGAAGGCGCGATTCGGCACCTGGGTATCAGTCTGAATATATTCGGGAAAATTGTCACTCAGCCGGTTTAGGGTGAAACTGCGGGAGGGAAATTGCTGGACATAGCGGGCAACCAGGTCAAAAAAATCATCTTCGCCCAGAAAATGTTCAACGGCAAAAAAATCAGCCGACAGGGCATCATTCATCCGCAAGAGATACATGCCGCGATAAATGTTGAGGCGTTCCTGTCCGGTCAGGGTTTTCGACGGCAGAATAATTGAAGTGGCTTTTTCTTCTTCAAGACCAGCACTCTCGCTGGCAGCTTCCATTGCTTCACTGGTCGCACCTGGAAACACAATGTAGCTTTGCATCCAGGTCTGGAGCTGGCTTAATGGAACTTCAGTCACCATATCCACCTCCCACGGCCAGAACTGGTTCCGGAAGATACTGACGGGCCTTTAAGACTTCGGCATGAACCACATCAAACTCTGGAATGTCATCATCCCACTCAAGCAAGGTGGCTCGTCCGCCGGTTTTAGCGGTGGCTTGACGATAGAGAGCCCACACTTCGTCAATCACATGGTCGCTGTGCGTGTCGAGGATATGCGTGCCTTTGTTGGTATGTCCGGCCAGGTGATACTGGACGACCCGATCAGCCGGAATCGCATCAATATACAGGGTTGGGTCAAAATTATGGTTAAACGAGCTGACGTAGACATTGTTGACATCCAGCAGCAAGCCGCAATTGGCGTCTTCAACCAGACGCGCCAAAAATTCCCATTCCGGCATTGATGAATCGGCAAATTCAACATAGGACGAAGGGTTTTCCAGAATCAGCGGACGCTCTAGCAAATCCGAGACAATGCGAGCGCGCTCAATTGTGTGCTTGAGGGCTTCTTCCGTATAGGGCATCGGCAGCAAATCATGGGTATTTCGCCCATGGACGCCAGTCCAGCACAGATGGTCAGAAACCCAGGTGCTGCCAATGCGGTCCGCCAGTGCCTTGAGTTTTTTGAGATAGTCCATATTGAGCGGATCGGTGCTGCCAATCGACATCGACACGCCGTGCATAATAATTGGATAGCGCTCAGCCACCTGTTCCAGGATGAACATGGGGCGACCGCCGGTTTCCATAAAATTTTCAGAGATGATTTCAAACCAATCAACTGGGGGTTGATTTTCGAGAATGTGGGTAAAATGAACAGTACGCAGGCCAACCCCGAACCCAAGATCCGGGAAATTCCAACGATTAGGTGTGGTCATAAAACTTCCACTAAGACGAAATGTGGCCGAAGGTACAGCCTGAGAAAGGGCACCCTCGGCCACGGAAGAGAAGAAAACTTACTAATTATCGGCTTTTGCAGGAGCTTTTGCTTTTGCAAGATTCTTTGCTCTTGCAAGATTCTTTGCTCTTGCAGGATTCCTTGCTCTTGCAGGAAGCTTTTTCTACTTTGCAGCCGCCTTTGCCTTTGCAGGAGTTTTTGCCAGCGCAGCCGTTGTCGCCGCTCTTGCAGCCGCCCTGCCCTTTGCACTCATTTTTGCCTTTGCATTCATGGGCGCTCTTGCAGGAAGCCTTTTCTACTTTGCAGCCGCCTTTGCCTTTGCAGGAGTTTTTGCC
>DAOQNB010000019.1:15605-20483 GCA_035335845.1 Acidobacteriota bacterium
TGCAGGAAGCCTTTTCTACTTTGCAGCCGCCTTTGCCTTTGCAGGAGTTTTTGCCAGCGCAGCCGTTGTCGCCGCTCTTGCAGCCGCCCTGCCCTTTGCACTCATTTTTGCCTTTGCATTCATGGGCGCTCTTGCAGGAAGCCTTTTCTACTTTGCAGCCGCCTTTGCCTTTGCAGGAGTTTTTGCCGGCGCAGCCGTTGTCGCCGCTCTTGCAGCCGCCCTGCCCTTTGCATTCATTGTGACCTTTGCATTCATGCGCAGTTTTACATGAATTCTTGCTGCTACAGGTATTTTTGTCGCCTGAAACCAGTTCGCCGCCCAGGACCTTTGAACCAGCTCCAACAATCATGCCAGCCACGGCGGCACCCAAAACATTGTTCAGAAACTCTCTACGCTTCATAGTTACTCCCTAATATGTGTGGTTTAGAATCAAATTGCGGCTTTGGCGCCGCTATTGGTAAGACAGTAATTGGGGAAATGGCATGCCTTATCTTTGTAATTGATGGGAAGACAAGACAGATTCACCCAAAGGTATTTTGATGGTTTTGCTGCAACGGCCATTCCCGCGGTCGGGAAGATACGTCCAGATTGCCTCAACACAACTCGCAGGTTTTCAAAGATCATGCAGCGTGATCTTTTGATATGCGGTGGATGGGTGATGTGAGGAGGTGCAATCTGTATTGATTTGACGCGGGGGCCTGTACGTTGTATCCAAAGCTCACATCACTCTAGCCCAGAGCGCTTCAACTTTCAACCAAAAGCAAATTCACTTTCTCGCTCTTGATTCAGGATTTTTCAGCATTTTGGGCTTATTTTTGATTTGGAATATCTGGCAGTGAAACTGACTGGCGTTTACGGTGTTGTTTTTCAACTTGGATGTTGAAGAATTATTTTTTTCTGGGCTTTATCAAAATGGACCTCGTGTTTGATGCACGCTGGTCAAATCCTGTGATACAAATTTTTATTTCCACAAATAAAAAATTCCTGCTTTTTTCAGTTTCAGAACACACTCTGGGGTTCAACTCGCTCGTGGAACCGTCTACAATTTGCCGATTTCATTCAGCGTCACTATCAATTCACTCATTTCTCCTTCTACGGACTCCCATGATTCCTACATTGTTGAATGGTGCTGTTTTGCTTGATAAGCCAATGGGCATTACGTCCCATGATGTCGTGGCCCGTCTCCGCTATGTGTTGCGGACCAAACGCATCGGACACACCGGAACATTAGACCCCTTTGCAACCGGGCTTTTGATTCTGTGTGTTGGTTCAAGTACTCGATTGTCCCAATTCCTGACTGGCAAAGACAAAACCTATCACGCCACCATGCGGCTGGGATTTGCCACTGATACCCAGGATTACACGGGTAAACCACTCTCTGAGCCCAACTCGACCGAGGTTGTCACTGAAGATAACCTGCGCGAAGCCATGCGGCATTATACCGGCGACTATGCCCAGGTACCGCCGATGTATTCAGCCAAAAAAGTGGACGGGATCTCGTTGCATCGGCTCGCCCGCCAGGGGCAGGTCGTGTTTCGCTCGACCGCACCGGTCAAGATTTATGAACTCACGTTGAACCCAGATGAACAGGGCAATACCATCCGACGCAATGAAACTGGCACGGTTGATGTTGATTTTACGGTTTCCTGCTCGGCAGGCACTTATATTCGGACCCTGGCTCATGACATTGGCCAGCATCTTGGGTGTGGAGCCCACCTGACGGCACTCCGTCGAACGCGGGTTGGCCCATTTACGATTGAGCAGGCAACCACGATTGAACAACTGGCCGGGCTCCCGATGGAGCAAATCCGGGCCAGCTTATTAAAACCAGTCGAACTCCTCAAAGACTGGAAATTGTTCCAGGTATCAGTCACCGACCATCTGAAATTTGTGCAGGGACAGGCCATCCCGCTCGATATTTCTGGACTGGATCCAATTTCGGAGGAATCAGACCTGCTGGTGGGGATTTGCACCGAAAGCAATGACCTGCTCGGAATTGCCCGGCTTAACTCTCAAGGGAAAGCCCGACCGCAGGTTGTTTTTAATGAATAAGTTATGAGCACTCCACACTTAAAGGAACCAGGCAATGACATTTAAACTGGCTGGCGTATTTGTTCTCTGCCTCCTCTGGACAACCATCAGTTTTGGACAAAATTCGATTGAGAAATTCCGGTATCAGCCCAATAAAGTCCCCGTCGGCACCGTCCTCCACTATGTCAAAACCAATCTGAACGGCTCGCATCCAGAAAATATTGTGCTCTATATTGCCGCGCCAGACCGCCTGGAATCATTCAAATATAAAAGCCCCGGCACCCGCTCAGCCCTGGTCAAAGCCACGATGGACTGGGACCTGTATTGTGCCAAATACCTGGAATCGTGGCAGATGTTTCCCGATGGGAAACAGCTCTTGCTGGCCGTCTTAAAGTATTCACCCACTGAAAAAACAGTTGAAGCCGATATCAAACCCTTAAACCGCACCCCTGATAAAGTCACCATCCAGACTCTGCCCTTTCACATGTACAATTTTGACCTGTCCAGCCTCAATGTGACCTTTGCCCATTTGATTGACCCCAAAGGCAGTTTCACGATTGGCTTGATTGATCCAACCTTTCAGGACGAAGGACCAGTCATTCGGTACCGCGGGGATGTTGACGTCAGCTTTGTCAAAATTGAACGCCACAATCGTGCCACCTGCTTGAAATATCGGATTGACGGCCCTGGCCTCGATCACAAAGGCGGATTTATCTGGGTCAATCAGGCCAGAGGCTATGTTGAAGACATGGAAATTGCGACGCCTGACAATCCGGAATGGAAAAGCTTTAAATTTCGTCTGCGCCAAAGCCGTCAGATGACACCGACCGCCTGGGAAGCTTTCATCAAAAAACAGCTTGGGGTAAAGTAAGCGGCTGGTGTCTGGTTCTTGGTTCTTGGTTCTTGGAAGGTATTGGATCCCAAGTACAAAGCACCAGGTACGAAGCACCAGGTACGAAGTACTAAATACCAAGCACCAGTACCCAATACAGGTTGTTTTCACCTTTCCACTTAGCACGTTCAGGCATGTACCTCATTGACGGAAATAACTTTGCTCGCCGCAAGGCACAGGATTTTACCTACGAAGCCAAACGCGAACTCCTCACCCAGTTGGCTCAGTTCGCCCGTCTGCGCCGCGTCCGGGTATGTGTGGTTTTTGACGGCATACCGGATCGTCATTTGCCTGATGGATCATCATTCCAAAGTGTCAAGATCCACTTTGCCCAGAGTGGAAATACGGCTGACGGATACATTCGCAAACTGCTCGAACAATCTCGAACACCGCGTGACTTCACCATTGTGACCAATGATCGTGAGTTGCAGATGGGGGCGCGCATTCGTCAGGCCAAAGTGGTCAGTGTGCCTGAATTTCGAGCACAACTGGAAACAGCCATTCTCGAATCCACCGCACTCCACACCGAAGCCAAACCTACAACCCGCAAGGATGATGTCAGCCAGTGGTTGCGATACTTTGGGGTTTCCGCTGACGAGAATGAGCCCGAAGTTGATGATGATCAATTGTTTACACGCGAGTTTACGCAGCCCGTACCTGATCGCAACAAAGGAAAGATTGTAAAAAAACGCTCACTGTAAGGTGTCTTTTGGGGGTTCAAGTGCTTATGACACGAAAATATCTGGCTGGATGGTTTCTTGGAAGCCTGCTGGTGCTGGCCTGCAGTGGACTGGTCTCAGCAGACCGGCTGCTTGGCTCCCGCGAAGCTCGCGAAGCCCTCGCCAAATTGACTGGAACCGCCTATCCAACCAAACAGATTCGGATTCGGAAGGTCATTCCTGGTTTTTCATCTACCGATGCGATTGTGGAAGCTGAAATTGAAGCCACCTTTAAATTCACTCGCACTCAGGGCCAGTGGCAACCAACCGAAGTACGCATTGGCGACCAGCAATGGCAATCTCTTCCCGAACTCACCGCCGCCCTTGCGAAAGCCCAGCGTGATCATACTGATGCTGACCTCAACCTGCTGGCAACCAGCCTTGAACTGTATCGTGCCAAACAGGGAGGCTATGTCACAGCACCCGATATTGTGCAATTGACCAATGTTCTGGCACCTGAATATTTGCCCAGATTGGTGCGGCGTGACGGATGGAACCGGCAGTTGATATACCAGGGAACTTCAGGTTCATTTCGGTTGCAATCCGTAGGACCAGACGGAAAAGCCAACACCCAGGATGATGTCATCATCGCCCGCCCCTGAAGAATGAAGACTTGAGAATGAAGAATGAAGGAATTTTTGAGCGGCAACCCTGTATCTGCTCAATGTTGAATTGCTCAAAGCTTAGCTATTTTTCAGCAAGAACCCCAATAGAAAGAACTATTTCACACTATGAGTGCTTCAAAGAGCCTGCTTGGCAAAAAGAAAAAAACAGTCAAACCTCAATCAGTTGAAACACCCCCTTCCACCGACACACTTCGCAGTAAACTGGTAGATCTTGGCGTCGCAGAAGATGCGGAAATCCGTGATCATTCAGGTGAATCGGAAAAAATGTCTGAAGTGTTGCTGGCATTTGCCTCTCCGTTGTTGGGTCAGATTCGAACCAAAAAAGATTTTGACGCCGCACTTGATCTGGCAATTTTGAGCTGGAATATGACGCTGGTCTCTGATGACTTACGCCAGGAATCATTTGACAAGATCATTGCTTCATATTTGCCAATTTATCAGCCAAAAATACGCACGATGATCGAGATGATGATTGAGCGGAAAAACACTCATTTTGCTGATAATAAGCGATTTATCGTCACCTATCATGTCGTCGGATCAGGCCGGTCCCGCCGACTTTCTGTTGTTTCCAAGCCATCGCCGTCAGCTACCGAAGACCAAACCACGAAGA
>DAOQNB010000020.1:0-20170 GCA_035335845.1 Acidobacteriota bacterium
GCCCTTCGAGATACAAATCTGAGAGCGGTTGTGGTGAATGAAACTCGTCATACATCCGCTGAAACGTCGGCACCAAAACCGGGTGTTGGACAACGCTGGCATCCTGAAACAACGTGGATTGTTGCTCAAATTGGTGCAACCAGGATTGTTTGACTTCAATGATGATTGAAGCAGCGCCGGTTCGCTGGTAATCGTTGCTGTGTTCGAACCCTGAAGGACGAATCAGCAGACTGTGTTGAGGGCATTCGAGCAGTTTGGAGCCGACCTTCTCAGTATAAAAACCACGGTAGAGAAACGCCATGCAGGCATGTTCATGCGCGTGACGATCTAACACCGTCATTGGTTTATGCAGTGCCTCGGTGACAACAAAGTCAGGCAAGTCCGCTTTTTTTAAGGTTTTGCCAAGATTGATTGGGCTGTAGTGCATAGTGGTTCTCATCCAAAACATAACAATCCAGGTGCAAACAGCCTACTTGAAATTGGCTCAACTTGAAATAAATCTCAGATTTTTTGTTTTTCCAGGCGTGTCACAGCCGACAAAACTGAGACAACCAGACGGGTCAATTCAAATCAGAACCAGTACGCTGATCAGGATTGAGAAAGCAAAAACAACCCAAATCAGGCAACGCCCAGGCGATGCCGGCTCATCCACTCTGGATGTTTTGATCACCGGCTTTATTCAAAACACTCCCAAAATAAAATTGTTGGACGTCAGCACGCCGCAGTGTTTCAAATAGTTGACCAGTTTGTAGTCAGTAGCCTGTAGTTCACTAAGTTCACTTGATTGAATTACTTGACCGTCTTCAAAGACAAACGTTTTATTGCAAACTGGTATGAAAACCCAAAGACAGAGAAAATGAGGATCCACAATGCGAAGCTGTTTTCTGGCTGTTGTGTTTTTTTTAAGTCAGCTCACTCAACTGACAGTACCAATCCTGGCCGAAGTACCTGAAAAAGCTGAAGTTTTGCCAAAATCACCTTACCGGACGCAAACCCTGCAATTAGACTGTGGCGCCGACCTGTACACCATTTTTGCCGAATCTGAGTCTGGCGAAAGCATCCCTATGGTTTCTTTTGTCAATGACACGTTTGGCGACACCGACCCAACCAATGACCAGCTTCGATATGTCTGGGTCTATTCATATTGCTCGCCATCGCTGGCACAAAAAGTAAATGCCGCGATTCCCTTTTTGTATCATCGCGTTGCCTCCTCGAAAAATGATCAGCCGACTGAAGCCCCGCCCGTTCTTTTTGATTTTTCGAAGCCGTTGCACTCCACCTGGAATCGAATTCAATGGCTGGCCATCCAGCTTTCGGTTTTGGACCCGCATGGGTGGGTCTGGCAGGCGTCTTCGCGAACCTATGTCCGAAACCGTCAGGCCAATAAACAGGCTCACCTGCAACTTGGGATTTCGATCCTGTCTGACTTTCGGAATTCAACCGAAATCGGCGGTGCCTTGATCGGAGACGATGATTTGCAGCGCATGGCTATCAATCTTGGCGCCCAGGGGCTGGCCGGAGCGTTTGTTTCCGAAAAACGACTGGGCGAACGATTTCAGGCCGATGAACAACGCCAGCGAGTGGACATTGGCCGCAACTGGGAATTGCTTCGCCAGCGCTGTGAGGAAGAAGGACTGTTTTTTGATCCGATTGAAAACCAAACCGGACAGACTGAGCACGCCCTGGTGTGGATCAAACGCGACCAGGCCGGGCAAAAACTGGACCGCCGACCATTTCAGCGACGATTTTTGAACATCGCGGATCCCTGGAGTGACCCGGCGTTGAAATCCTGGTCGGGGTATTCAAAAACCTTTTTCGAGGACTCAGCCGGTCGGATAAGTGCCGTATCAGCGCCTGACTCAACGCCGGTGGACATGATTCCACTGGCACTCTATGGCCTTGATTTTCCAAAGATTCCGGCTTTGCTGGTTGATTTTCGCCGGGTACTCAACCCCAAACTGCGCGAAGTTTCCCGCCAGGCCATCAATGACATCAGCCGGTTTGTGCTCGACATCACGCCCTTTCGCAACTTGAGCGGATATCTGGTTCAAAAATGTGCCGCCATCATTCCAAATAAAAAAGGGTTTGATATCAACCAGCCTTCCCGGGCGGTCACGTATGCCCAGCTTAAATCCCTCTTGATGTTAAAAGATCTCTTTGATCCAGAACTCAAAACCATGATTGTCCGCGATTTGGAAACGGCAAATGTGAACCCGCTGGCTGATGAACGGAACCTGGAGCAATCTTTTGCCAAAGCGCAATATCAGGCACTGATGACCGATGTTGAACGCAACCAGCTTGACCGCCAGATTGAGCAGGATCGCCGGCGCGAGCGAGTTCAATTGAAATATGGAACTGGGAAAACCGCCCTTTTTAAAATGCTCCAGCTTGCTTCCGTCGGGATCTTTCGAAAAAAAGCTGACACTCCAGACGATATTCAAACCTACCTGACCGCCCGGTCAATGCGCTATCACCTCAAACTGCTGGAGCAGGTTGCCCAGACACCAGCGCCCATTGAAGTTGGTTGGGATCCAAGCCGCTTTCTGCCCTCGCTTGAATTTGTGGCTCGCAACAGTAATCAGGCGCCAGCCAGTGTGGTGGGGGTGCTCGAAAAAATTTACCGGAATTCGACCGATACCGGGGTTCAACTGGCTTCAGTTGAAGGACTCGCGGCATTCAAGCGCCCAGAAGCTAAGCTGGCGCTGGCCCGAATCGAACGGGATAGCCGATTGATCCAGCTTTCGCGAGCCCGGTCCGTGCGAGGACTACGCAAAGAGCCTTCAACTCCGGTTATGGCCGAACCCAGCGGCTGGCTGTCGCTCATGCCGGCCCAAAATTGATACCAGGGAACCCCAACGTAGTGACACGTCACCGCATTCCAAATTGTTATGCCGAAGAAACCAGCTAGTTATCTTGAATTGGTTTTGGGTTGCGCCCTGATCTTTTGTTCAGGGTGGACAGCAACCGTCAGGGCGACCAGTCAACTTGAACCTCGCCAGCCGCTCCGGCTGGTCATTATGAAAGTTGATGGGTTGCCACCACCTGTGGTCGAACGATATATCAGCCAGATCAACCCGCGAACCGGACGCAGTGTGCTGCCCTGGATTGAAAAACTGTTCTTTTCGAACGGCATCCGGGTCGAAAATTTTTACACCACCGGGGCTTCGGTCTCGTCTCCGTCATGGTTTGTGCTCGATACCGGCCAGCCACCAATGATCCACGGCAACATCGAATTTGACCGAAATACCGGGCAGGTCAACGATTTTCTGAATATTCTCAGCTTTCATTATCAGGCGGCACGCAATCAGGCGGTCTATCCGCCAACGGTCGAAACCCTCGATACCCTTGGGGTGCCGTTGCTTTCAGACGCGTTTGCGTTTGAACGCCGTGAAACGGGGATTCAGCTTTTTCGACGAGGTTCAAGCTTTCTTGAATTTCTCAAAATTGGACTTGGGCCGATCCAGACCCCAAACACACCCGTCACCGAACGAATCGGAGATTTGATGTTTGGGGTTGATTATCCACGGGCGTTTAAACTCACCACGCAGGCCACATTTCTCAAAGCACTGAAAAATCCGGAAATCAGGTACATTGATTTCTATAACCCAAGCTTTGACAAACATATCCACGACGACATTGACCCACAGAGCATTCTTGGACAGCTTCAGGAACTGGACACCATGCTGGGGCAGACGTATGCCGCACTGGTGGAAAGCGGGTCACTCGACCGAACCATACTGGTCGTGGTTTCCGATCATGGCACGACGTTTGACAGTCAGGGACGCTATAGCCAGGGCATCAATCTGGTCAATTATCTTCGTCGGAGCGAGTTTGGTGGTCATCATGTATTGACCAAATTTGGCACGCTTTCGGCCTATTCGCTGGCGGGTTCGATCTTGAGCCCGAAAGTTCCTCCGGCGGCAGTCTCAAAATCAAAGGAATCACCCTATCTCGGGGAAAAACCAGCACAGGTAACCTGTGCAGTGGACCATGACGGCAATCAGCAGGCGTTAATTCACTTTCGTCACCCGGACCTCAATCGGCTGCAAATCCTGCGGTCTCAGGCCCAGAAGCAGTCTCCATCAAGTCCGCTCTGGCCTCAGCTTGAGAAACAAACCCGAGAAATCCTGACACGTGCCCAACCAACCTGGGCCATCCAGGCTGGTCAGATCAAGCAGGAACTGGCGGCGCTCCGGCAGGTGGCGCAACAAACCCGGTCGGAGCTTGAGCAAATCGAACCGCAGGTCAAGGCGATCAAAAAGCGAAAGGGCGCCCCACCAACCTTCGCGAATGAAGCAGACCGATTCCACAGCCGTTCGCGACTCCATACCCTGAATCCAGAACTTGATGTCCTGCAACACCATAAAGAACTCACCGTGGTGAAATTTCAAACCGAAGGCTTGATCAAAGAATACCAGGTGGTTGCCGGGGCCCTGGACCTGCTGGCAGGTGCCACATCGCTGGCGGAACTGGTGAAACTGCCTGAGGCCAGGTTGTTCCCTCCGCGAATGCTGGGTGACCACCTTGAATATCAGGATTTGGTGAAGTACCCCATTGGATTTCAACTGATTGGAAACCACGATGCTGCTCCGACACCTGGCTTTCAGACCATAAACTATCTGGAGGCGCTGTGTGGGTTGCAGGTCAAAAATTCGGTTCGTTCTGACATCGGAACCCATCCCGTCGAATTTGTGACCTGTCGAATGCCAGCCAGGCAAGTCGCGGCAGCCCTGGTGCGAGCCGGGTACATTCCTTCTGAAAAGGCTCAAAACCTGTCACAGGCGTGGCTGCTCTATGGCGGTGCCGATCAACAAATGCTCGAAGTTGCACTCAATGGTGAAGTACCGGGCGGTGAGGTGGCATATGCGTTGTTTCCGGTTCGGAAAATCAGCCTTTCATCAAGCAATAATTCCCAAATCGAAATTGAATTTGGCGACTGGAAAGCTAACTTGCCGCTTAAACTCTTTGAAGATCCAGCCCTGATGATTCACCCTGAAGCCAGAGCAAAATGGCTTTCAGCCTTTCACTCAGGTCGCGAATGGCTGACGGCGGTGCATTTAACGGAGGAAGGATTGGGCGTGCTCAACCTGCCCCAGGTTCTCAATGACACCTATCGCCAGCGACTCAACGCCCAGATTCAGGCAACAACGGACCCAGTTCAAAAAAAATGGCTGGAATTTCAACTTCGACGACGAGAAGCGGTGGAACCCGATCTGTTTCTCCACGCCAACAAACACTGGAATTTTGATTCGCGTGATTTTAATGCCGGTTCAAACCACGGAGGATTTTTCCGGGAATCCATGCAATCTACCTTGTGGCTATTTGGCGGTGAGGCAACCCCGCTTCGACCAGGGCCAGTCGTGGTACACCCACCGTATGAAGCCCTGGATTTTGTGCCAACATTATTTTTTGCTCTGGGGTATTCACACACTGGCAAGGTTTTGCCTGACTTTCAGAAGGCCGGGTATGGTCCATTTCCGGGCAGGGTCATTGAAGAAATCTTTCGGTGAGAAAGAATACAGAGCCTGTTTTTGATACATTAGATATTATCGGAGATAAAACCGGGCCACCGAAAAAAGGATGGCGTCAAGTCAGTACCACCTGCGTGAGCGGGTGGGTTGCCACGGCGAGGAAGCTCCACTTTTGGAAAATGGTTAATCCCAATAATGTCTATTTGACTGAAGACTGACTGTTTACGATAGCGGAAACTTGAATACCGACATACAAAAAACCACCATGAATGTTGAATGATCTCAAATCATTTCAACACTTAGGTGGTTTGTCCACGCGTGGACAAAATTTCCTGGAGCCAGGTAATTGAGAAACAACCTTACCGGGCAATAATTGCTCCGCCAGTTGTTTCCCTGTCATCCAGGCGCATAATGAGTTTGGTTGGTTCTTCATCTTTCTTGAGTTTGAAACTGATGATGACAGCATCTGTATCGGGTTGAACAGCAAAGGTAATACTTGGAAAGACAGGGGTGATAATTGACTCAGGTTCGGGTGAATCAGATCCAGAACGAATCATTCCATCAGATCCATCAGGATTTACGAGTCCAAGCCCATTCTCTCCGATTACCATTTTTCCATCTGGCCCAATTACCATTTTTCCAGGTTCGACTTTGACCTCAACCCAGTTGCTGTCAGATTGAGCGGCCATCAGACAAACCACCTGAGCCCGTGTACTGTCAATTCGACGAAGCTGATAGCTAAAATACAATTGTGGTGCTTTTTTGGCTTTCTCTTGCTCATACTCATTTTGTAAGTAGTTCTTTGCTTTTTTGTGGAAGGCTTCTTCAGCATCTGGATCAACTGTATTTGTTCGTTTTAAGACTCCGGCAGGAGATCGTTGTCGAAGGATAATCGGTTCGCCTTGAGGTGATTGGGGAGATTGGGTTTCTGCCAGTGTTGGAATCAAAGTCGGAATCAGGCCAAAGGCACCAATTCCACAACTTAAAACCAGCCCAAATGAAAGGCGTTGAAATAAGGAGACTTTCAGGTTCCCGGTTTGGTCAACCGAGTGAGTCAGCGACATAATGCGTTCCTCCAAAGTATTTGAGTGAAACATGCCAGGGGTGAGTGCGTGGCGGTTCGATAGCGTATCAGCCACCACAATCAGTGATTGGGCAAAGGTCAGTGGATCAATCAGATGCTCAGTAACCATCTCGTCACAGGCCGCTTCTCGATAGAGATTGAGTCGTTTCCGGAGAAACCAAACGAGAGGGTGAAAGACACAAAAAGCGGTGCAAAATTCCAGTACCAGATTCACCCCAAAGTCGCGTCGCCGAATGTGCGCCAGTTCGTGAGCAAATACTGATTCCAAAAGTTCCGGGGTGGCTGATTCCAAAATGGTTTGTGGAATCACAACCACTGGACGCCAGATTCCAAAGGTAAAGGGACTTGTCTCAGCCGGGCCGGAAAAAACCAGCGGGGTCGGGACATTTATTTGTTCAGCACAATGATGCAACCGTTGACACAGTGAGTCAGTCAGTTCAACTGGGGTTAAGGTCTTTCGAAACTGACGGACCTGATACAACCCGACCAGGATTCGACCCAGCCACCAGATCACAAGCACAGCATAGCCCCCTGCCAGCCCAAAGGTAACCAGTTGCGGCAGTTCTACAGTTTTGGATTGGTGAATGGGTTTGAGCTTGAGATCATCAGCGGCCAGGGCCGAGGGCGGCATCACCGTTCGTGGCGTTACCACGCCGGCAACCGGGGTTGTTATAGTCACCTGATTGGGCTGGACAACTGGAAACTGAACAAACACCAGCGGGAGCCCAGTTGAAAGGATGATGAGTCCGGCCCAGACTTGAAACCGGGCCTGGGGACGACTGGTGATGAGAATTCGTTCAAATGACCATCCAATCAGGACCAGAACAGGCACGATCCAGCCACAATGGACAAGGTAGGATACCATCGTAAGGCTAATTTGACTGATCATCAGGGTTCCTCTTTCGATTTACCAGTTCAGTGAGGTGAGCCAGTTTCTCAGGAGACAGGTGATCAGTTTCCACCAGGCTCATGACCAGATTTTCGGCAGAGCCTCCGAAAACGCGATGAACCAGGTCATCCATCAGTTGCCGAAGCGCGCTCTGTTGATTGACCGTTGAATGGTACTGATAGGCTTTTTCCTTCAAGGTTCGGTCCGCTTTCCCTTTTTTCACCAGCAGGTTGAGCATGGTTTGAACCGTGTTGTAAGCCAGCTCTTTCCCGAGTCGTTCGCGGATTTCCTGAACCGTGGACGGGCCGCGATCCCATAGAATTTGCATGATGTCTAGTTCAAGCGGAGTGAGTTGTGAGCCTTCTTTTTTGCGAGCCATGATGACACTCTCCTAATTTTTTAGGAGAGTACTTCCAAGCCTTGTTTTTGTCAACCTAATTTTTTAGGAGGTAGCTTCCGGCAGGTTTAAAAACCGGCCTTCAGTCGTTTCACCGGAACAGTCGCCCGTCAGAAACCGTTGTGGCAACCTGACCAGCCAAAACTGAGTCAACACTTTGTTTCGCCTGTCTCAATTTATTCATCCACTCAACATCTTCGGAGAGATTCTTATGTTTGCTTTTTTTGCAGCCACAATCCTGGCTGTTTTCGGATTTTTCGGCGGTGAACCCGTTCAATCACCCCAGGTGCTTCCAGCCGTAACCTCAGGCATGGAGTACAAATTACTTGCCACCAACAAAACCTCAACCATGCAAAAAGAACTCAATCAGGCAGCAGGCAACGGGTTTCGCTATGATGGCGTTATGGGCGGGGAAACCGCGTTTGGCGGGTCTGAAACCGTGGTGATTATGTCGCGCAACCCCAGAGAAAACCTGGCGGGTCAATATGAATATCGGCTCCTGGCCACCAACAAGACCTCGACCATGCAAAAAGAACTTCAAGCCGCAGCGGATGAAGGATATGAATATCGCGGCCAAACCGTTTTTAACACCACGTTTGGCGGCGAAGAAGTCGTGGTGATTCTGGAACGTAACAAAGAAACCAAAACCAGGCGGTTTGAGTACAAATTGCTCGCCACCCAAAAAACTTCGACCATGCAAAAAGAACTCGAAAATGCCGGAAAAGACGGATTCACTTTTGTTGGCATCACCGTTGGAAATACCGCCTTTGGTGGCAAAGAAGTCGTGGTTATTTTGCGTCGGTGATGAATTTTCCAGGCTCAGGCTCAACCTTTTTCCAAGAAAAAAGGGCACAGCTTGCTGTGCCCTTTTTGATTTGTGATTGATGGTTACGTCAGTAGTCAGTAGTCAAGTGTTGGGAATTGAGAATTTCTATCAAGTGTATTTTGTTCATTGAGAACAGGTTACAAATAATTTTTATGGAAACCTTAGCGCAAGATGGATATTTGATTTGGCTACTGACTACTGGCTACTGACCAAACCCTGGTGACTGATTGTTTATTTAAGTAACCCTGGCTGCCAGGATGAGTTTATCCCGTTTTGAGACCACCACTCCGCCAGGAGGTTCAATCGTGACAGCAAACAACGTCGGCTTATTGACATACAGTTTGGGATCAATTTGGACCAGGACTTCGCCAGTGGTTGAGTCAACGTTAAAAACGCCTCCGTCAACCGGAAACCGGTCATCGCGTGTGGCATCAAAGATCCAGAGTTGATACACCGAAACTTTGGGATCATTGACCGGTAATCCCTGAAACCGCATAAACCCTTTCTGGACATCAGTATTCCAGACGACATCACCTGAAACTTTGACATCAGCCGAAAGCATGACACCTTGCCAGGGCAAGACCAGGGTATCGGCGTTCTTCTGAATCAACAACTCGCGAACGTCTTTGGCAGCAAGTGGTTGTGACGAAGGGATGAGTGGTTGTGGGCGCAAATGCACCCAGGTGAGAAACAAAGCCAGGGCCAAGCTGGCCGCTGCCGCATACCATCCTGCCCATTGCCACCCTGCCAGCCTGGGTCGAACCAGGGGAATCACCTGGGCCGCCACGGGTTGGGAGGTACTGGCAAAAAATTCTTCAGATTTTGCCAGGATTTGCCGCTGTAAATGGGCTGGAAGCGGTTCGTCGATCTGAATTGAAGCCAACAAAGCCGCTGCGGCTGCAAGTTCCACCTCTGTCGGGTCGGATTGTGGATAGTGAGACATGAGGTCTTGCAATTCTTTTTGCCCTTCCAGATCAAGCCCTTCAGTTGCTTGATCAGCTATCAATTGTAACAGTCGTTCGTAATCTGGTTGGCTCATGACGACGATTCCTTTGCAACAGTGGTAACTTTAACCCCGAGTGCTTCACGAATGTGGAGCAGACCACGGCGAACGTGCGATTTTACCGTGCCGAGTGGCGTTCCGGTTAAATCGGCAATTTCCTGGTGAGTCATTCCGTGAAAAACGGCCAGTTGGATGATTTTTTGTTGCTCGGGTCGGAGTTGTTCCATTGCTTTGACGGCGGTTGCCGCATCGGCACACAATTCCACTTCCCGGTCAGGCCGTTTTGGATCTGCCAAAAAATTGCTCAGTTCGTCGGTGATGGCTTCGGTGTCATTGTGCCGCCGGTTTTGGCGCAGTCGGTCAATCAATCGCCGCCGGGCAATCATGGTGACAAAGGTCACTTCCATGGCCACTGCCGGATCATAACGGGCTGCATTTTTCCAAAGGTCAATAAATATATCTTGCACGGCGTCTTCCGCATCCGCCTGGGTATACGTAAAGCGCCGGGCCAGACTCCAAATCAGGCCGCCGAACGTAGCAATACATTCTTCGACAGCCGCTTTATCTCCAGAGGCAATTCGCTTGAGGATCGATCCTGTCACGCGCGTCTCTTCCTTTATGGAATCAAATTCATACAAGTTTGTAGTCAGTAGTCAGTAGTCAGTAGTCAGTAGTCAGTAGTTCACTAACTCTATTTTGTTGAATCACTTGACCGGTTTTTAATGGGAAGGCTTCATTGCAAATTGGTATAAGAATGAAGAATGAGTGGTGAATGATGAGCCAGGGGATACAAATTTGGGATCAGGTTTGGCGAGAAACCGATTTTTTCAATCTTGTTACCCTGGCTAACGATCTGCATTCCAAAGAGATACATGTTTCATCATTTACCATTCATCGTGTGCCATCTTGGGATGAAGCGGTCGGGTGAGAAAACAGTTAAGTTATTCATTGAAATAAGCTTAGTGAGCTACTGACGACTGACGACTGACGCAAACTGGTATTAGATTTGGGGGCTATCATCCCAACTATTCACCCGGCATCAGCACCGTGTCAATAACATGGATGATCCCATTACTGGTTTCAATGTCTGCTTTGACGACCTTCGAGTCATTGACCTTGATCCCATTGCCGTTGGCTTTAAAGTGAACTGACCCGCCCTGAACGGTTTGGGCATCGTGCAATCGTGCGACCTGAGCGGCAGTAACCCGTCCTGGAAGAACATGATAGGTCAAAATTTTGGTTAACTGGTCACGATTTTCAGGTCGCAACAACGACTGCAACGTGGCTTTGGGAATTTTCGCGAAGGCTTCGTCGGTTGGGGCAAAAACGGTAAAGGGGCCTTCACCCTTGAGGGTCTCGACCAGGCCAGCCGCTTTGACAGCGGTGACCAGGGTCATAAAACTCCCGGCACTGATTGCGGTATCCACAATGTCGGGTGTGCTGTTGTGGGTTGTGCGGGAATACGAAGCTTTCCGAGCGGTTGATTTCCCCTGCTGGCACTGTGCCAGCGCTGAATCTGAAAACACCACGGCCACGATGGCCAGAGCCAACATCATCAAAGTCTTTTTCATTTTTTGTCTCCGTGCAGTTGAATTTAGAACTTTTTTCTGTGGAAGCACCCTGTGTGGAAGATTGTGGGCGCTCCACTGGCAGTTTTCGTGGCTTTTCCAAATGTGGATTCAAAAGTCCGGAAATTTGAATTCCAGCTCTCAGGAATCAGTGAACTGAAAAACACCAGCTTCGGTCAGCCCGCCTGGAACTCGCCGTGTCAGAAAAATCAGATTGGCATAAGACAGTGCATCACCAATCAACCTGATATAGAGTTCTTCTCCAATTCTGTTTGTCTAGGAAATATCCCCAAACCCCGAAACCCTCAATCATGAAACAATTTCACCTCTCACTTGGCATTTCGAACCTGTTTATTCACCGGCCAGTGATGACCACGCTGGTTATGTTAGGGATCCTCTTGTTTGGGGTGCTGGGGTATAACGCGCTGCCAGTCAGTGATTTGCCAAATGTGGATTACCCCTCGATTTCGGTTTCAGCCAATCTTCCCGGAGCCAGCCCAGAGACCATGGCATCGGCGGTGGCATCTCCTCTGGAGCGACAGTTTTCCGGGATTGCCGGGATTGATTCAATCAGTTCACAGAGTTCGCAAGGGTCAACCCAAATCACCATGCAGTTTGCCCTGAACCGCGATATTGATGCGGCGGCTCAGGATGTTCAGACCGCGATTTCTTCGGCTCTGGCCCAACTGCCGCCGGGGATGCCCTCGCCGCCCAGCATGCGGAAGGTAAATCCCGCCGATGCCCCGATCCTGTTTATGGTGGTGAGTTCACCGGTTCTCCCGCTGACCACGGTCAATGAATATGCCGAAACCGTGATTGCCCAGCAAATTTCAATGGTCAAGGGGGTGGCGCAGGTTCAGGTTTTTGCGCCGCAGAAATTTGCGATTCGGGTCCAAATTGATCCACATGAACTCCAGTCGCGCGGCATCGGGATTGATGAGGTCACATCTGCCATTCGCCGGGGAAACGTCAACCTGCCGGTTGGTTCAATCTACGGTGCGGATCAATCACTGACGCTGCAGGCCAATGGCCAGCTCAATGATTCGAAAGAGTATCAGCAACTGATCGTAGCCTATCGCAACGGGGCGCCGGTTCGTCTCAAAGACGTGGCCACGGTGATTGATGGGGTTGAAAATGACAAAAACGCTGGCTGGTTTAATGGCACTCGCAGTTTTACCATGGCGGTTCAGAGACAACCGGGGACAAACACCATCGAAGTCGTTGATAAGATTAAACAACTCTTGCCAGGACTCCAGGAACAGCTCCCCGCCTCCGTCAGGCTTGACATCCTCAATGACCGGTCAGCCCAAATTCGTGAATCGGTTCATGATGTCCAGTTTACGCTGATGCTGACGGTTGGACTGGTGGTCATGGTGATCTTCCTGTTTTTGCGCAATGTGCGCGCAACGATTATCCCCAGTCTTTCGCTTCCGGTCTCAATTCTGGCGACGTTTGCGGTGATGTATGTTTTGGGATTTAGTCTCAATAACCTCTCGTTGATGGCATTGACCCTGTGTGTCGGATTTGTGGTGGATGATGCGATTGTGGTCCTCGAAAACATAGTTCGCCGGATGGATTTGGGTGAACCACCCCGCGCTGCCGCCCTCAACGGGGCACGTGAGGTCGGGTTTACCGTGGTTTCGATGACAATTTCCCTGGTCGCCGTTTTTATTCCAATCTTGTTTATGGGTGGGATTTTGGGGCGATTGTTTCAAGAGTTTGCCGTCACGATCAGTCTGGCCATTCTGTTTTCCGGGCTCGTTTCACTCTCGCTCACCCCAATGTTATGCAGCCGATATTTACGGCCAACGGCAGAACACAATCAATCCTGGTTTTATCGGTTGACGGAAAAAATGTTTGATGGCGTCCTCAAGGTTTATTCCAGCAGTCTGCGAACCGCCATGAACTTTGGAAAAACCACGCTGACCCTGGCTTTGATTCTGGTCGGCGTAACCGGGTGGATTTTTACCCAGGTGCCCAAGGGATTTATCCCAAATGACGACTACGGCTTTATCTTTGGGAGCACCGAAGGCATCCAGGGTATTTCCTTTGAAGAAATGAAAAAAATCCAGGAACAGGTTGTGGCCATTGTTCGGCAAGACCCAAATGTTGAAGCGGTGTCTTCAAACGTGGGCGCCGGTGGCCGCAATTCGACGTCAAATAGTGGTTCGATGTTTGTGAAACTCAAACCATTGAAGAATCGAAAAGTCAGTTCCGAACAGTTTATCAATCAAATTCGCCCCAAACTGGCCAAAGTTGCCGGCGTCCGGGTGTTTTTATTTAACCCGCCGGCCATTCGGATCGGTGGTATTTCGTCCCGGAGCGTGTATCAGGCAACCCTGCAAGGAACTGACATTGCTCAATTAAATGCTGCTGCCCAGCAACTTGAACGAAAAATGCGTGGTATCAAAGAGTTACAGGATGTCACAAGCGATTTGGAGAATCGCAATCCTGAGCTTGAAGTGACCATTGACCGCAAACAGGCCGCGGCGTACAACCTGTCAGTCGAACAGATTCAATCAGCCCTCAACGACGCATTTGGCACCCGCCAGATTTCAACCATTTACACCGAGTCCAACGAATATCAGGTCATTGCCGAACTCAAACCTGAGTTTCAGCGAGACATTGAATCAGTCACCTTGCTCCCGATTCGATCAAGTACTGGAAAGCTGGTGCCGCTTGGCGCCGTGGCCTCAGTTCATGAGAGCGTGGGCCCATTGATTATCAATCACGTCGGGCAACTGACCTCGGTCACTATCTCTTTTGGGTTGCGGCCCGATATTTCACTGAGCCAGGGAACAGCCTTGATTCGCCAGGCCTCAAACGGGCTGTTACCTGCCGATGTTACGCTTTCCTTTCAAGGCACGGCCCAGGTGTTTGAAGAGTCAATGAAAAACCTCAACTGGTTGTTGCTCATTGCCGTGCTGGTCATTTATCTGGTTTTGGGCATTTTGTATGAAAGCTTTATCCACCCATTTACGATCCTTTCCGGACTACCGTCAGCCGGAATGGGGGCGCTCTTGACACTGCTCTTGTTTAAACAGGAACTCAATGTGTATGGGTTTGTGGGCCTCATCATGTTGATTGGGATTGTGAAGAAAAATGCCATTATGATGATTGATTTTGCCCTCGAAACCCAACGTTCGTCAGTCTCTTCGCCCGAAGAGGCAATTTATCTGGCCTGTGTGGTTCGCTTTCGCCCGATTATGATGACGACGATGGCGGCGTTGATGGGAACACTGCCGATTGCGCTTGGGTTTGGCGCCAGCGCCCAGGCCCGCCGAAGTCTGGGTCTGGCTGTGGTCGGCGGGCTGGTTGTGTCCCAGGTCCTGACGTTGTATTTGACACCCGTGGTGTATGTGGCACTCGAACGGCTCAAAGTCCGATTTGGCTATGCCGAATCAAGCTCAACCAACCTGTTCCTCTTAAAAACCAGGTCCCTCCCAACAAATTTTAACCAGTAAGGTCACATTTTTTCCTTTCAATCCGTAAGGCTTGGGCTGCCTCAGTCTCTTCCAGTTTCTTTCTCATGATCCGGTCTACCAGTTTGGCACGGCATGTGCTCTTTGAATTGGGCAATTCACTCTTTTGTCTCCCATAACGAAAGCGACGCACCACCCCCAGGTGAAGCCCCCAATCAAATCGGTTGGTTTCTGGTCAGGATCATCTTTTATGAAACCTCGCATTGCCTACCTTGTCAGTCAGTACCCGGCGATTTCGCATACTTTTATTTTGCGGGAAATCCTGTTTTTGAAGCAGCAGGGATTTGAGATCCACACGGCTTCAATCAATTCGCCAGATCGCCCACCAGAACGGCTAACGCTTGATGAAAAACGTGAAGCGGACTGTACGCAATACATCAAAACCGCCGGGGTGAGCGGGGCGCTGAAATCATTGCTTTTGACCCTGATCACCCACCCCGTAGGCGTGGTTCGTGGTCTGGTAACGGTGGCCAGACTGGCCCGATTTGATTTGAAACGACTGGTCTTTCACCTTTTTTACTTTGTCGAAGCCCTGCTGGTTGGGCAATGGATGCACCGTCATCAACTTGCCCACCTCCACGTTCATTTTGCGACGCCAGCTTCAACTGTCGGATTCTTGACAAAACGCATTTTCGGAGTGTCATTTTCATTTACAGTTCACGGACCAGACGAATTTTATGATGTCACGGCTTATTCGCTCCGTGAAAAGATTGAAGCGGCTGATTTTGTGTGCTGCATTGGTTTTTTTGCCCGCAGTCAATTAATGAAACTCTCAAACCCGGCACAGTGGAGTAAATTTGAAGTCTCCCCGCTTGGAATTGACCCCGAATTATTTCGCCCGGTTCCCTTTCGAGTCACACCGAAACCATTTGAAATCATCTGTGTAGGCCGGTTAGTCCCGGCCAAAGGCCAGCATATTCTGGTGTCAGCCATTCATGAACTGGTCCAGCGAGGAGGCAACATTCACCTTCGCTTTGTGGGTGATGGACCTGATCGGGCCAGCCTCGAATCAATGGTGCGCCAGCTCCAGTTGGAATCTCAGGTCCAGTTTGAGGGTTCGGTCAACCAGGACCGGATCCGCGAGTTATATGCAGCCTCTGATCTCTTTGCCCTGGCCAGTTTTGCTGAAGGAATCCCGGTTGTGTTGATGGAGGCAATGGCAATGGAAATTGCCTGTGTGACCACCTGCATTACTGGCATCCCAGAATTGATCCGCTCAGGCACCGATGGAATTCTGGTTCCAGCTTCAGATGTCACTGCCCTGGCCAATGCCATTGAAATGTTACTGGGCAACCCTTCCCTCCGCCACCAACTGGCCCAGGCAGGTCGCCAGCGGGTCATCGAAAAATACAATCTTGAAAAAAATACGGCCCGCCTGGGTGAAATTTTTGAACGGCGATTATGGCTGATGGGAAACCAGGGTTCACCGTCAACGCGGACCACCGTCTTTTCAACCCCTGACCAGGAAATTCCATACAAACAGGCATAACCACTTCAATAACTCGAAATCTCCCAATCATTTCGAGCGCGGAATACACCAAAAAATTCCCGGTATGGAGCAAGGTCACATGCTCGGAAAATTTATGACAGGTATGTATGATGTTCTTTACGCTGGCTGGAATTCTCATTCTGATTGTAACGCTTCCTGGAACGATTGAATTGCTCCTGCTGACAGTGGGTGCCATCGTTGGAAAGTTCACGACCGCTCGATATCCAAACCAGGAAACACCCACCACCTCTCTGCTCAAACTGGGAGTCGTGATCCCGGCCCATAATGAGGCTGGAGGAATCGCCGCCTGTGTCAAGAGTGTGTTAGCGTGCCAGGCTGCCGGAGTTGACCTGCAAGTCGTTGTCATTGCAGATAATTGCACGGATATGACGGCCCAGCTTGCCAAAGAAGCCGGCGCCCGGGTGATCGTGCGAATGGACCAGGCCAACCGTGGCAAAGGATTTGCCCTCGATGTGGCCTTTGGACGATTGCTCCGGGAAGGAATCGAGGCGTTTGTGGTGATTGATGCCGACACTGAAGTCGAGCCAAATTTTATCACTGAAATGGCCCACGCATTTCAACAGGGTGCAGATGCCGTTCAATGCCGGTATCTGGTCAACAATGCACAGTTCACGTTTCGAACCCGCCTGATGAATGTGGCGCTTCTGGCATTTAATGTCTTGCGCCCACTGGGTCGGAACGCCATTGGGTGTTCAGCCGGAATTTTTGGCAACGGATTTGGGCTCAGCGCCACCACTTTGTGTGAAGTCCCCTACTCAGCCCGATCCGTGGTTGAAGATCTCGAATATCACCTGAAACTGGTCAAAGCAGGCAAACAGGTCAGGTTTCTCAACTCCACAACCGTGCGAGCGGAAATGCCAGCGGGCGGGCGGGCGGCCCAAACCCAGCGCTCACGCTGGGAAGGTGGTCGGATTCGGATGATGCTTGACTTTGCCCCCAGTCTCATCCGCGACATCGCCAGAGGTGAGAGGCGATTGATCGAGCCGTTATTGGACCTGCTGCTGCTCCCCCTGGCGTTTCACGTCGTGCTGCTCGCGAGCTTGATGTTGGTTCCCAATCCATTCTTGAAAATATATGCGGCATCAAGCCTGGCCATGGTTCTCTTCCATGTGCTGAGTGCGGTATGGGTTGGCGAAGGAACCAAAAATGATGTGCTCGCGCTGCTTGGGGCGCCACTCTATATCCTGTGGAAAATGACCATGGTTCGATCTGTGGTTCGATCCTCACGCAAGAAAGCCGAATGGGTTCGGACTGAACGGGCCGCCCCAAACCAGAGCTAAAAACCAGGGCTGGAGCTGAGGGGAAAACCACAGGGCCGCGTTGGCTTGCGTTGCTTTTTCGTTCCCCAATCTTCGGCCTTCGACGCCGCATCTTGACCTCAAAACGACAACCTCCCACAACGCTGGTGCCGCCTATGCCATTTACAATCTTCCCAGATGCTTCAATTATCATTGTTTCATTTAACACCCGTGATTTGTTGCGGGATTGTCTGCGAACAGTTAAAGAAACCTGCTCGGGCCTGTCCTATGAAATTATTGTGGTTGACAATGCGTCGCGAGATGGCTCGGCGGCGATGGTCGAACAGGAATTTCCCGAAGTTCGGTTGATTCACAGCCCGATCAATTTGGGGTTTGCCGCGGCCAACAATCGCGGATTTGAAATTGCCCAGGGACGCTATTTTATCCTTCTCAATTCTGATGCGTTTCTCAAACCGGGCGCCCTCAAAACCGCAATTCAGCATATGGATGAATCTCCTCTGGTTGGGCTGGCCGGGGGGCGGCTGGTGGGACGTGATGGCGACTGGCAGCCGTCAGCCCGGATGTTCCCCTCGATTGTCAACGATTTTTTGAGCATCTCGGGACTTTCCGCCCGGTTTCCTAAATCCCGATTGTTTGGCCGGGTTGACCGAACCTGGGCTGATGAAAATCAATCCACTGAGGTTGACTGGGTACCGGGCGCGTTTTCGATCATTAGCCGCGACGTCCTGGCCGAAATTGGTTTCTTTGACGAGCGGTTTTTCCTCTACTACGAAGAGGTTGATCTGTGTAAGCGCATTAAACACGCTGGATACAAGATCTGGTACTGGCCGGATATTGAGGTTGTCCATCTTGGTGGAGAATCGTCAAAAACCGTCAAACATTTGACGATGTCAAAATCCGGAGCACAGTTGACCCTCTGGAGGATGCGCAGCGCATTGTTATATTACCGAAAGCATCATGGCCTGATGGGAGCGTGGCTAGAGCGACTTTTGGAAACTTCCTGGCATAAAATCCGGGCCTGGAAAAATTCTGGTACGGAAAATGCAGATTCATTAGCCAAGGCCGCCGACTCCCAAAACCTTCTTTCCTTGATGCGGCAAGCTTGGCAAGAGACACAGGGAGGGCGGCTCTCTCCTCCACGCCCCTGGTAATATCATTTAGGGCTGAAGATACCGGGCTATGGGCTGAAGGAACTACCATTTTATCAACAACTTAGCTTCTGGTTCATCCGACAGGGTCATTCGCAACCGGTGTCATACAAACAAAACAGGATCACAGTGAATGTTCAATGGTTTGACGATTTCGTAAACCCAACCCCTGAAGTGCATTGACTTGTATGTTTCAAAACTTACGTGAAGACTGGCAAACCTATGAAGGCGACCCCTGGCGGCAGGGCCTGTGGGTGATGGTGGTCTACCGGTTTGGAAACTGGCGCTACCAAATCAAACCCCGCTTGCTTCGTGCCCCCCTTTCATTTGTATACAAACTGTTCAAAGTTCTGAGCCAGATTCTGACCGGCATTGATTTACCCTGTGAAGCCAGAGTTGGGAAACGCTTTAAAATTGAACATTTCGGTGGAATCATCATCAGCGGAGATGCCCAGTTCGGAGATGATTGTGTGATTCGAAATGGCGTGACCGTTGGGTTGCGCCGGACCGGGACCCGAGGCGCCCCCAAAATCGGAGACCGGGTTGATATTGGTGCCGGCGCGGTAATTTTGGGGGACATCGTCATTGGACACGACGTGGCCATTGGCGCCAATGCCGTCGTTTTAACCAGCATTCCCCCGGATTCCATTGCCGTTGGGGTTCCGGCTCAGATTCGGCCCCGGAAAAAAGTCTCCACGTTGCCTCAGGCACTCGATGAAACAGCATCACGAGTGGTGGCTGGGGTTGGGCAGTAGGAAAAAAAACTATGGATCACGTTACCCCGACCAGCTTTTCATCACCGGTGCTTCAACCCCAGGAACGGATTTTGTTACGCGAGGCGTTGTATCGGCGATATGCAACCTCTTCCTCAGGCATTGGAGGAACCGCCCGCTGGGTTCGTTTTTTTTGGAAGCGCAACGCCTGGCGGCTGGTCATTGGCCTGACCCGAGCCATCAAACGACTGGTTGATCTGGTGGTTTCCACAACGCTCCTGATTGGACTGGCGCCGTTGTTTGCCGCCGTGGCACTGGCCATCAAATTGACGGATGGTGGGCCGGCTCTGTTCTGGCAAACCAGGGTTGGCCAGTGGGGGCGTGAATTTCCGTTCCCCAAATTCCGTTCGATGGTCATCAATGCCGAACAACTCAAAGACACCCTGCTGGCGCACAATGATCACCAGAATGGTGTTACATTCAAGATGAAACACGATCCGCGAATTACCTGGATTGGGCGGATCATTCGCAAGCTTAGTATTGATGAATTACCTCAGTTGTGGTGTGTTTTTATTGGTGATATGTCACTGGTTGGCCCCCGCCCCCCGGTACCACGTGAAGTGGCACAGTACACGCTCGCTGATCGGCGCCGATTGGACGCCATCCCTGGCTTGACCTGCATTTGGCAGGTCAGTGGTCGCGGAGACATCCCCTTTCCACAACAGGTACAACTCGATGTTCAGTATATTGAGAGTCAAAGCTTGTGGCTGGATATCAAACTGCTTTTTCTGACCATCCCCGCCGTGTTCCTGGGGAAAGG
>DAOQNB010000021.1:0-19936 GCA_035335845.1 Acidobacteriota bacterium
CCGTGAAGGTGGCCGCACCGTCGGTGCCGGTACGATCTCAGATATTCTTGAGTAAGATCAGACAAAAGATTGTTGAGTGGTCGGCGGCGGGAAATCACCGGATCAACCGCCGCTGACTATTGAAAACGATCAACTGGACCAGTGAAGAGGTGACGCCTTGAACGACAAAATTCGCATTCGCCTAAAAGCTTACGACCATCGAGTGCTTGATCAGTCCACTTTGGAAATTGTGGACACGGCCAAGCGGACCGGCGCCAAAGTGGCTGGGCCAATTCCACTGCCAACTATCCGCAATCGCTATACCGTGTTGCGCTCGCCTCACGTTGATAAAAAATCGCGTGAACAGTTTGAGATTCGCACCCACAAGCGTTTGATGGACATTCTGGATCCAACACCGCAAACAGTTGATGCTTTGATGAAACTGGATCTGCCAGCCGGTGTTGATGTGGAAATTAAAGCCTTTGGTCGGGATCGCAAGTAAGAAATTTTTGGAAGCCCAGTAAATTGGGGCAGGGAGCGCGGACTGAAAATGGTTAACGGAATAATTGGAAAAAAAGTCGGCATGACGCAGTTGTTTGCACCAGATGGCACAGTGACCCCTGTGACTGTTTTGCAGGCGGGCCCGTGTGTGGTGGTGCAGCGAAAAACAGTGGCCAAGGATGGATACAGCGCTGTCCAACTCGGACTGGTTGAAAACCGACCACCCAAGAAAGTGTCAAAGCCGATCCGTGGACACTTTGAAAAAACAGGAAAAGGGACCCCTCCAACTCGGATTTTGCGCGAATTTCGCGTGTCCGCTGAGGAACAAATCGAAGTTGGGGCACCAGTGCTGGTTGATCTCTTTTCTGAAAATGAAAAAATTCAGGTGGTTGGCACCAGCAAGGGTCGTGGATTCGCCGGGTTTATCAAGCGCCATGGATTTGGTGGCGGGCGATCAACGCACGGATCAATGTTCCACCGGGCGCCGGGGTCAATCGGTTCATCGGCTTTCCCGTCACGCGTTTTTCCTGGAACTCGCATGGCTGGTCACATGGGTGTGGAACGCAAAACCATCAAGAACTTGAAGATCGTGCGGGTTGATTCTGAAAAGAATCTGCTGATCGTAAAGGGCAGCATTCCTGGTCCAAATGGCGGGTATGTGCTGATTCAAAAAGCTGGTGCGTAGCGCCATCCCATCTGAACCTGGGACACTTCCCACGAACCAAAACACGGTTCAGGTGCTGAAACTATCATCGCAAATGGTGAGAGGGCTGATATGCCGGTTGTAAAAGTCAGAAACTTAAAAAATGAAGAAGTCGGTGAAATCGAACTAAGCGAACGAGTCTTTGGCGCACCGCTGAACAAAGCGTTGATTTATGAAGCCGTCAAAGAATTTCGGGCGCGAGGCCGGGCTGGAACTGTGGCAACAAAGACCCGCGGTGATGTTTCGGGCGCCGGACGAAAACTGTGGAAGCAAAAAGGAACTGGTCGGGCGCGGATCGCCAGTCTTCGTTCCCCGTTGTGGAAAGGGGGCGGTAACGTACACGGCCCTCAGCCCCGCGATTGGAGCTATCAAATCCCGAAGAAAATGCGGCGTGGCGCGATTCGCGCCGCGTTGTCAGAACGCCTGCGTGAAGGCGGGGTGATTGTGGTTGATGATTTTAGCCTTCAACAGCACAAGACTCGGGATCTGGTCGCGATCTTGTCCAAACTCGGCGTTGACAAGCGGGCATTACTGGTGGATTCACTTGAAAACCGGAATTTGATTCTGGCCTCGCGCAATCTTCCAGATGTTGACCACACCAACAGCTTTGGACTCAATATTTTCAATGTTCTCCTGCACGAGCAGATTGTGTTGAGCAAGCGCGCGGTTGGGGAAATCGAGAAGATTTTGGCCTAAGTTTTGAGTTTTAAGCGGACCAGTTGACAGACTTCATACGGATCACGATTAAAACTGAAAACTGCAGGAGAGGGACCTATGTTGACAATTTGGGATGTAATCAAATCGCCGGTGATCACTGAAAAAGCCATGGATATGAAGGAGCACACCACCGAAACGGGGCAGTTGCTGACCTTCAAGGTTGATCCGCGCGCCAATAAAATTCAGATCAAGAATGCCGTTGAAAAGATTTTCAACGTCCAGGTGGCCGCCGTTCGAACCGCGAACTTCCAGGGAAAAGAAGTCCGCCGTGGTCGCACCATTGGCCGCAAGTCGGATTGGAAAAAAGCCTTTGTGACGTTAAAGCCAGGATCCACCATTAGCGAATATATGGAAGTGATCTAAACCCAGGGGCAATCAACCTGGTCGGAACCGAAACCGCAAAGTGCATTGCAGCAAATTTTAGAAGAAACCTGTGTAGGGTGTTATGGGCATTAAAAAGTTAAAACCAACTTCTCCGGCACGACGCTACCAAACCTACCTCACCAATGATGAGCTTTCAGATGTGCGCCCATTAAAAGGGCTCACCCTGGCTCGAAAAAAGATTTCGGGTCGCAACAACATTGGTCACATCACGGTCCGGCATCGTGGGGGTGGACACAAGAAACTGTTCCGCGTGATTGATTTTAAACGGGACAAAAGTGGAATTGTCGCCAAGGTGGCAACCATTGAATATGATCCAAACCGATCAGCCAGAATCGCCCTGCTTCACTATGTGGACGGCGAAAAGCGCTACATTTTGGCGCCCCAGGGCCTCAAGATCGGTCAGCAGGTGGTTTCCGGTCCCGAATCAGACATCATTGTCGGAAACGCCTTGCCGCTGAAAAACATTCCACTGGGCACCACGATTCACAACATTGAATTGCGTCCTGGAAAAGGTGGGCAAATGGCCCGTACCGCTGGTACCAGCGCGATGCTGGTGGCCAAAGACGACAAGATGGCCCAGCTCCGGTTGCCATCAGGTGAAGTCCGCAAAGTTTCAATCCTCTGCCAGGCGACAGTCGGCCAGGTCGGAAACATTGAGAACGAAAACATTTCTTTCGGAAAAGCTGGTCGTTCACGATGGATCGGTCGTCGTCCAACCGTTCGCGGTGTGGCGATGAACCCGGTGGATCACCCACACGGTGGCGGTGAAGGGAAAACCTCAGGCGGTCGCCATCCGGTTACCCCGTGGGGGCAGCCAACTCGTGGCTACAAAACCCGCAAGAACAAAAATACCGACAAACTCATTGTCAAACGTCGCAAATAGTTACGCTTGACCACAGTTGGTGTGCCACCCTGCCATGTCGCAGTTCCTGGCACGTGAAGACGAAGCACGAAGGACTCAGAAGCAACGAGGAACATTATGCCACGATCAGTGAAAAAAGGGCCGTTTGTGGACAAATTCTTGACGGACGCCGTGGACCGGATGAACAGTGCCGGTGAGCGCCGGGTGCACAAAACCTGGTCACGTCGGTCAACCATTACACCGGATATGGTGGGTCACACCTTTGCCGTCCACAATGGCAAAAAGTTCATTCCCGTCTATGTTTCAGAAAACATGGTTGGCCACAAGCTGGGTGAGTTTTCTCCAACTCGTACCTTCAAGGGCCACGCTGGGGATAAGAACGAAAAGACCGCGAAACGACGGTAACGAGCCAGGGCAAAAGTGCCGGGTGGGGTGAAAGATCCGTCAAACCGCTCACATCGTCGGTCTGGCCTCTCGACACAAAGCTCTCATCAAACGTAGGGTGGAGATTTTATGGAAGCACGTGCAGTTGCAAAGTACATTAAAGGGTCGCCGCAAAAGGCTCGGCTCGTGATTGACCAGATTCGTGGCGTCAAAGCGAACGATGCCCTGGCATTGCTCCGATTAAGCAAGAAACGGGCAGCCCATCCAATTTCGAAAGCGTTGTGGTCAGCAATTTCAAATGCGACCTATCTCGCTGAAAAGCAAAACATTATGGTCGATGTGGATGACCTGGTGGTCACCCGCTGCTTTGTCGATATGGGGCCAACCAAGAATCGGCGCCGGGTGCGTTCCGCTCCGATGGGTCGAGCTTATCGTGAACAGCGACGGTCGTGTCACATCACGGTCTATGTTTCAACTGAAAAAGACGCACAAACCGAGAAAAAGTAGGAGGCGGCAGTGGGACAGAAGGTTCATCCATATGGATTTCGATTGGGCGTTAACCGGACGTGGCGGTCAACCTGGTACGCCAAAAAAGATTTTGCTCAACTTTTAAAAGAAGACCTCGAAGTCAAAAAACAGTTGAAGCAGAAATTTGCCGGTGCCAGCGTGTCCACCATTGACATTGAACGCGCAGCCAACAAATTGAAAATTATCATTCACACTGCCCGCCCAGGCATCATCATTGGTCGCAAAGGGGCTGAGATCGATAAACTGAAAGCCGAAATTCAGCGCAAAACGGGCCGGGAAGTCATCGTCAATATTCAGGAAATTCAAAAACCGGAACTGAGCGCTCAATTGCAGGCTGAACAGATTGCCCAGCAGCTCGAAAAACGAATTGCTTTTCGCCGTGCGATGCGCAAAACCGTGGAAAATGCCAAGAAGTTTGGCGCCCAGGGAGTAAAAGTTCGGGTTTCGGGACGCTTAAATGGTGCTGAAATTGCTCGTTCCGAGCAGTATCTGGATGGCCGGATGCCACTCCACACATTGCGTGCAGATATTGATTATGGCTTTGCCGAAGCCCATACCACCTATGGCGTGATCGGCGTGAAAGTCTGGATTTACAAAGGTGAGATCTACGAAGCACGGCGCGGACCAGCTCGACGCACTGCCTGATCAGTGTCGGTTCCCGTGGTTTGAACGATCCAGGGCGAGGCTAATTAAAAGCATAAAGTGAGAACGGTATGGCAGAATATAAAATCCCTCAAAAGGTCAAATTCCGTCGGCAACAGCGCGGACGTCGGTGTGGTATGGCAACCCGTGGGGCGGCGATATCCTTCGGCGAATTTGGATTAAAAGCTCTTGAAGTTGCCTGGGTTTCCAGCAAGCAGATTGAGGCGGCGCGTATCACGATCACCCGTACAGTAAAGCGCGGTGGAAAGTTATGGATCCGCATTTTCCCAGACAAGCCAATCACGAAAAAACCGGCTGAAACCCGTATGGGTAAGGGAAAAGGCGCGCCTGAAGGGTGGGTGGCTGTTGTCAAGCCAGGCCGCATTCTGTTTGAAATGGAAGGCGTATCTGAAGAACTGGCGCGGGATGCCATGAAACTGGCCGCCCAGAAACTTCCGATGAAGGTTAAATTTGTAACTCGTGCTGATCAGCAAGGAGGGATTGTATGAAGCATATGACAGGTTTACGAGAGACCAGCACGGATGATTTGCGCGCTCTGGAAACAGAATTGCGGGAAACCCTGTTCCGGCTTCGCTTTAAACGCAGCCTGGGGGATGTTGAATCGGCCCGTAAAATCGCAAATGAACGCAAGCGCCTGGCCCGGATTAAAACGCTTCTGCGTGCCCGTGAAATCGGTATTGAAAAGTAGAACAGAGTCGAGAGACCTGAACAGATCGAAAAAGGAAGTGGATATGGCAGAACAAGACATCACGCCACAGTCAACAACGCCGAGTGACGCCGAAACACCAGCCGCCGAAGCTCAAGCAACCAGCAATCCACGCACGCCACGCACCGAAAAGATCGGCGTCGTGACCAGTGATAAGATGACCAAGACGGTGGTCGTTCGTGTTGATCGGCTGGTGCAGCACCCCAAATATCGACGCTACATTCGCAAAACTTCAAAGTTTATGGCCCATGATGAGCTCGAATGCAAAATTGGGGATAAAGTGCGCATTTTGGAAACCCGTCCATTGTCAGCCCGCAAACGCTGGCGTGTAGTTGAAATTCTTCAACGGGCGGCTCAATAGGAGCGGACAGCCCGACGTTACCTGATGAGTGACGTGCAGGACCAAGCCGCCGGACAAGCACAATTGCGGCAAAGTGGGAGGAAGTCAGACCTATGATTCAGATGAGAACCATTCTCGATGTCGCCGATAATTCAGGCGCCAAGAAAATCTCGTGCATTCTGCCTCTGGGCGGCAGCACCGGGTTGAAGGCAACCGTTGGTGACATTATCACGGCGAACGTCAAAGAAGCGTCGCCAGATGGAAACGTGAAAAAAGGGCAGGTGGTCAAAGCCGTGATTGTCCGGACCCGGAAGGAAGTCCGCCGTAAGGACGGAACCTATGTGCGATTTGACCAGAATGCTGCGGTATTGATCAAAAAAGGGTCAGAAGGGTGGGATCCCATTGGGACACGCGTTTTCGGGCCTGTTGCACGTGAACTCCGCGACAAGAAGTTCATGAAGATTATCTCTTTGGCGCCGGAGGTGATTTGAGATGCCAGCGAAAGCAAAGGTTTGCAAAAATGACCTGGTCGTTGTGTTGACCGGGAAAGATGTTGGAAAACGTGGGCGAGTGTTGTCTGTCAAACCGCGGGATCAAAAAGTTTTGGTGGAAGGCGTTGCCGTGGCGCAACACCACCAGCGAAACAATCCCCAGCTCAATCGGGCCGGTGGTATTATCGAGCGCGAAGCCTACATCAATATTTCAAACGTGCAGGTGGTTTGCCCAACGTGTGGCGCACCAACCCGCGTTGGAATCAAAGTGCTTGAAGACGAAAGCCGCAAACGCCAGTGCAAAAAATGCGGCGCCATTATTGAACAACGCTAGCGTGATGTAGCGAGCATAAGCACGCTTACTGCTCCGCTCTTCTGGCGTGAACTGTTTTCAGTCTATCTAAAGTGTAGAGAGTTAATCATGGTTCCCAGACTCAAAACAAAATATCGTGAAGAAATTACCGCCAAGATGGTCAGCCAGTTTGGATATACCAACCCAATGGCGGTGCCGAAACTGGAAAAGATCGTCATTAATATGGGGGTCGGCAGAGATTATATCTCTACCAAAAACACCAAAGTTCTCGAAGTGGCCGCTGATGAACTGGGTTCCGTCACGGGACAAAAATCAGTTGTAACCCGTGCCAAAAAGTCGATTGCCTCATTTAAATTGCGCGAAAAAGATCCAATTGGGGTGATGGTGACCCTGCGTGGTGACCGGATGTATGAATTCCTTGACCGGCTGGTGAGCATTGCGCTGCCTCGTGTTCGGGATTTCCGTGGCGTTTCCGGCAAGGCGTTTGATGGACGTGGCAATTACACCCTTGGGTTGAAAGATCAATTGCTGTTCCCTGAAGTTGATTTCGCCAAGGTTGACAAAGCGCGTGGCATGAACATTTCGATTGTGACGACTGCGAAAACCGATGAGGAAGGACGTACCTTGCTGCGGTTCTTCGGAATGCCTTTCCGACAAAACTAAGCACCCGCTCAGGTTGACTGCGGAGTGAAACCCAAACTTCACGAAAAGAAGGTGAGAGTGAAGCCGTTATGGCAAAGAAATCCTTGATTGCGAAAGCAAACCGTAAGCCGAAATTTGATGTCCGCGGGTACAACCGTTGCAAGCGATGTGGTCGCCCGCGAGCGTATTTGCGCAAGTTTGGAATTTGCCGCATCTGCTTCCGCCAACTGGCGTTGGAAGGGCAAATCCCCGGCGTGACCAAATCGAGCTGGTAAAGTGAGTTGTGGTAAGTGTCCCTGGTTCGGCGCCGATGGGCCTGAGCTGTAGGGGGAGGCCGGGTGGGTGCCGCCCAAGCCTGAATTTTTCTGACAAATATAAGGTTGTGGAGTGATTCGATGACTGATCCAATCGCAGACATGCTGACACGGTTGCGCAATGCGCTCAGTGCCCGACATCAAAAAGTTGATGTCCCGGCTTCAAAAATGAAGCTTGAGATTGCGCGAATCTTAAAAGAAGAAGGTTATATCAATAATTACAAGGTGGCTGGTGAAAGCCCCAAGCGGATGATTCGCCTCTACCTGCGGTATGGTCCCAAAGGTGAACCGGTGATCAACGTGTTGCAGCGCGTTTCGCGACCTGGGTGCCGACGCTATATTTCCAGCACTGAAATCCCAAATGTCTTGGGTGGCCTGGGAATCAATATTGTCAGCACCTCGCACGGGATTATGACCGGAAAACAAGCCCGGAAATCCAAAGTTGGCGGCGAACTGGTCTGTCAAATTTACTAATTCAGCGTTGGCCGATCTGATGGGCAAGAACTGAGCAATGATCAGCCAGAAGAGGTAGTGAGAAAAGCATATGTCACGAGTTGGAAAGAAGCCAATTCCTCTGCCTTCGGGCGTTTCGGTGAATATCACACCTGAAAAAATCGATGTCAAAGGACCCAAAGGCGCACTTGAGACCAAGGTGCCATCGGGAATCAGCCTGCGACAAGACGGGGCAACCCTGGTGATTGAACGGACCAGCGATGAATTTGCAGCCTTACACGGTCTGGTTCGCGCCCTGGTGGCCAACGCCGTCAAAGGTGTGACGGACGGGTTTGTTCAGCAAATGGATGTGGTTGGCGTCGGTTATAAGGCCGAATTAAAGGGTCGGATGATCGCCTTCAGCCTTGGATATTCACACCCAGTGGAGTTTACCCTTCCCCAAGGAATCGATTGCAAAATTGAAAAACTCCCCCGACAAATCCCCCAGTACCAGACAACCGTCACTTTAACCGGGATTGATAAGCACCAGTTGGGACAGGTCGCTGCTGATCTTCACTCCCTTCGCAAGCCAGATGCTTATAAAGGGAAGGGAATTCGTTACACAAATCGTGTGACACGCCTCAAGCCTGGAAAGACTGGCGGCAAGGGCGGCAAGAAGTAACAGTCCGCGTCGTCACGGTCAACCGCAACGTCGCAGTGAAATCTGTGCCGGCAGGAGTCTGGATCAGTTTCCCTCCTGCCTGGCGACCCAGACTGGCACATTGATCAGGTTACAAGTATAAGAGGAGTGAACTATGGCATTAAAAGAGCGTGCAGAGGTGCGGAAGGCAATCCACCGGCGTATTCGCAAGAAAGTGTTCGGAACTCCCGAACGCCCACGCCTGTGCGTGTTTCGCAGCTTGAAGCACATCACTGTGCAAATCATTGATGATTCAAAAGGCGAAACATTGTGCTCGGCTTCAACGGTTGAAAAAACGTTGCGTGAACAATCAGGTGGCAATATCCAGGCGGCAGAAGCCATTGGGAAATTGATTGCAACCCGAGCGAAAGAAAAAGGGATTGACTCTGTGGTGTTTGATCGGGGCGGGTACATCTACCATGGCCGCGTCCGCCACCTGGCTGAAGCCGCCCGTGAAGCCGGTCTCAAGTTTTAATAAATGGGGAGCGTACGATGCAACGAATCAACCCGGATGGACTCGATTTAAAGGATAATGTAATTTCGATTAACCGCGTGACCAAAGTGGTCAAAGGCGGTAAAAACATGAGCTTCAGCGTGCTGGTAGTGGTCGGTGACAACAATGGAATCGTTGGCTATGGAAGCGGTAAAGCCAAAGAAGTACCCATTGCGATTCGCAAGGCAGTTGAATCAGCCAAAAAGAACCTGGTTCGCATTCCACTGGAAGGTCACACGTTGACACACCCGATGATTGGGAACTATGGAGCTGGAAAAGTCATGCTCAAACCGGCACCCGAAGGAACTGGCGTTATTGCTGGTGCGGCTGTCCGGTCAATTATGCAGGCTTTAGGCGTCCAGAACGTAGTCACCAAAGTCATTGGCTCCAACAACCCCCATAACATCGTGCGGGCTACCTTTGATGGCCTGGGCAGGATGAAAAGCCGTGATGATATTGCCCGCATTCGTGGGAAGCGGCCAGAGGAGTTATAAGCCATGAGTGAGATAAACAGCGGAAAAGGGACAACTGCCCGAATCAAAATTCAATGGTACCGGAGCTTTATTTCGGCTCCCAAAACCCATAAAACCATTGTGCGCAGCCTGGGATTTACCAAACTGCAGCAAATTGTCGAGCGTCCAGATACCCCAAGCACCCGTGGGGCTGTGGCAAAAGTACCGCACTTGTTGCGGATCGTGGAAGGATAAGTCTCACCACTGAGTCACTCCACCGGATTGAGCCTGGTGATGTTGGTCGAAGCAACACACAACAAGCTCAGACCATGAATAACTGCTGAAAAAATTGTAAGGAGGTTGCAGCTCCCCGCCGAAAAGACCGGTTGATTCATTCCTGTGAATGACGTTGATACGGAAAAAGTATCGGATCAAGCTGCAAGGAGACTTCGATGGCGATTGGATTGCACAACCTGGAAGCCCCAAAGGGGGCAAATAAGCGGAAGAAGCGTGTTGGTCGTGGACCTGGTTCAGGTCACGGAAAAACATCAACTCGCGGCCATAAAGGGCAAAAATCACGTTCGGGATATTCCTCAATGCGTGGTTTTGAAGGTGGTCAGATGCCATTGCACCGCCGACTGCCAAAGCGTGGATTTACCAACATCTTCAAAAAAGAGTGGACTGAAATCAATCTCAAGATGCTGGAACTCTTGTATGAAGCCAACGATACGGTGACGCCCGATAGCCTGGTTGAAAAAGGTGTTGTCAGTAAGCTGGCAAAAGACGGAGTCGTGATTTTGGCCAATGGCGAGTTGACTAAACCCTTGAAAGTACAGGCCCACCGGTTTAGCGACAAAGCGAAAGAAAAAATTCAAGCTGCAGGTGGCACGGTTGAAGTGTGCTAATCGGCTTTGCGTTTCCTGATCTCTTTCCTTCCAGAGGATTGATATGGCCAGGAAACGCTTCGCTTTATTTACTGGTTGGTATTAAATTTGCATATTCACCAAAGAAACTCCTCAGAAGCGGAATTTTTCGACAGAAAAACCCCCTGCCTCTGCACATTGAGCCTTCATGGAGTTTGATCATCCACGCGCTTCACATTTTTGAGAAGCCATTCCACGCCGAAGAAGTTAAATCTAGATCCCATCACCTGATGGACCGTCTAGATTTTCCGGATTCCACACCTCTCCTGAGGATGTATGTTTGACCAGATCGTAAAGAGCTTTCGTAACATTTTTTCTGTTCCTGAACTGCGGAATCGCATTTTCTATACCCTGGGAATGCTGATTGTCTACCGCATTGGCAGCCACATTCGAACCCCTGGCATTGACCCAGAGCGGTTAAGTGCGCTGTGGCGCGACTTACAAGGCTCCCTGGTTGGGGTGCTTGACCTTTTTTCAGGCGGCAACTTTCGGGTGGTTTCTATTTTTGCGTTGGGAATTACCCCCTACATCACGTCCTCGATTATTCTCCAGTTGATGACGGTGGTTTGGCCCTACCTCAAGAAATTGCAGGAAGAAGGTGAATTAGGGCGCCGGAAAATCAACCAGTATACTCGGTATCTGACCATTGTGTTGTCATTGGTGCAGTCTTTAACGATTGCCCTGTGGTTAAACGGCCAGCCAGGGCTGGTCATTGGCGGTTCAGGTGTCTGGTTTATCTTTGTGACAATGGTTACTCTGAGCACCGGGACAGCCTTTGTGATGTGGGTTGGTGAACAAATCACCGAGCGGGGGATTGGGAATGGAATCAGTCTGCTGATTTTTGCAGGGATTGTGATCCGCCTGCCTGACGCGCTGCGCCAATTGGTGACCAAAGCCCAGTCCGACCCAACATCCGCCCTCAGCGTGATTATTTTGCTGGTAGTTATGGTGGCCGTCATTGCCGGTGTGGTGTTTATGGAGCGGGGACAGCGTAAAATCTCGATCCATTATGCTCGTCGTCAGGTTGGAAAACAGCAAACGGCGGGTCACTCAACTTACATGCCGCTCCGGCTCAATATGGCTGGGGTGATTCCCGTGATTTTTGCTTCATCAATTCTGACTTTTCCACAGACCGTGGCCCAGTTCATTAAGTCAGAATATGTCCAGAACTTGACCCAGATGTTGCGAACTGGACATCCCCTCTACGATCTGATTTTTGTCTCTTCGATCATTTTCTTTACCTTCTTCTATGTTTCCATTGTGTTTAACACCGATGAAGTTGCAGAAAATCTTCGCAAATACGGCGGGTTTATCCCTGGGATTCGACCTGGGAAACGAACAGCTGATTACCTGAACTCGGTGTTGACGCGGTTGACCACAGTCGGAGCAATTTATTTAGCTGTTGTCTGTATCATCCCTCAATTTATCATCACCGGGTTTGAAGTCAGCGCCTTACCATTGATTGGTGAAAAACTCTATACATTGCTGAACTCAAACCCTGCCACAAGCTGGATTATCAAAGGATTAGGTTTCAACTTTTACTTTGGTGGAACTTCACTTTTGATTGTGGTGGGTGTTGCAATGGATACTGTCCAGCAAATTGAATCGCAGTTGATTATGCGGCATTACGACGGGTTCCTGCGCAAGGGCCGAATCCGTGGCCGGCGAGGGTAACCCAGGACTCAATCCAGCCAGCCACTTTCCTGACTGGCTGACCCGCTCTGGCGGGTATGTCATGGGAAAGAAATTGGAGGGAATGTGGCTACCACAGTTATCTTGATGGGAGCACCAGGGGCCGGCAAAGGAACGCAGGCTCGACTGATAACTGAAGTTTTCGGATTTCCCCACATTTCAACGGGCGAGTTGCTTCGTGAAATTGCAAAACAAGAAACACCACTCGCTGAGCGTGTGCGCCAGGTCCTGGCGACTGGAAAATTCGTTTCCGATGAAATACTGGCTGACCTCGTTACCGAGCGTACCAGCCGCAGTGATTGTCAGAATGGATATATCCTGGACGGGTACCCCCGAACCAGGCCGCAACTGGAATTTTTAGAAACTTTAGTTCACCGACAGGGAACCCGTCTGATTGCGATTGAAATTTCAGTTCCACGGGAAGTGTTGTTTCAACGCTTGACGGGGCGACGGACTTGCGGTCAGTGCGGCGCCATTTACAATATATATTTTGTTCCGCCGGGGACAAATGGCACGTGCAATCAATGTGGATCCAGTAACTTGCAAATACGGGATGATGATCAGGAAGATGTGGTTGATACCCGACTGACCAATTATGCTGAGTTAACTGAGCCTCTCATCCGATCCTTTCAGGAAAAAGGAGTCTTACGCGTGATTGATGGAAATCAGGAAGTCGAGGCTGCCTTTGCTCAGTTAAAACGGGCGCTCGAATCTGAGTCTGCTGCTGCGTGGTGAGAGAAACGATACGGTATGGTCATTGCCAAATCAAAAGCAGAAATTGAAAAGATGTATCGGGCCGGCCAACTGGTCGGAACGCTGCTCAAGGAACTTTGTGCGATGGCACAACCGGGCGTGACCACCGAAGATCTTGATCGTTTCGCCATTTCCTGGCTCAAAGAACGAAATGCCATTTCGCCATTTAAGGGGTACCGGGGATATCCAAAGCATATTTGCGCATCAATTAATGATGAAATTGTTCATGGTATCCCCTCACCATCGCGAATCCTCAAAGATGGTGACATCATTAGCATTGACTGTGGCGCCACCCTGGACGGATACGTTGCCGATACGGCTGCAACCATTGGAGTTGGGGCGATTTCCGACTCTGCCCGAACGTTGATCAAGCATACCGAAGCGTCGCTGTTTCAGGCCGTTGGTCAGATGCAGACCGGGAACCGACTCTACGATATCTCATATGCCGTTCAATCATACATTGAGCCGCTGGGATATAGCCTGGTTCGAGAGTTTTGTGGTCATGGAATTGGCCGTCGAATGCACGAAGACCCGCAGGTGCCCAATCGGGGACGTCCAAATACTGGACAGCGGCTCCGGGTCGGATGGGTCTTAGCCGTTGAGCCGATGGTCAATGCCGGCACCCATGCCATCCGGGTCTTAAATGACGGATGGACCGCTGTCACCTTAGATGGCCAGCTTTCAGCCCACTTTGAACATACCATCGCCATAACCGAAGAGGGGCCACGAGTTTTAACCCTGGTTGATTGATTGAGGGACATAATCCTTTACAACCGCTTCTTTTTTATGCTAGTCTGCGCGGTTCGCTAAACTCCCGCCACTTTTCCTAAGTGCAAATCATCATTTCAACCCATAACGCTCCACTGAAGGGGGATATGTCTAAGGAAGATTCTATTGAAGTCATGGCGTCGGTACTTGAAGCCCTGCCTAATGCTACATTTCGCGTCGAGCTTGAGAATAAACACAAGGTATTAGCCCGAATTTCTGGGAAAATGCGCAAGAATTTTATCAAAATTTTGCCGGGGGATAAGGTTCTGGTCGAGCTTTCGCCCTATGACCTGACCCGAGGCCGGATCGTGTATCGATACAAGTAATTCATATCAAAGACTGAAAACTTTGGTGCCTGCGGTTTCATTTGAAACCACCAGAGATCACTATTGCTTTTTTCATTGTTGCCGGGGGAGTTATGAAAGTACGTGCGTCAGTAAAAAAAATCTGCGATAAGTGCAAACTCATTCATCGCAAAGGGATTGTGCGCGTTATCTGCGAGAATCCAAAACACAAGCAGCGTCAAGGATAACCCTCCTCAACGAGGAGTGGCCTCACGCCTGAAATTAATTGCAACCAACGGAAGTTCAACCATTTTGACTGGGAATACGCAACATGGCACGTGTAGCTGGAATTGATTTACCTCAAAATAAACGCGCCGAAATCGGTTTAACCTACATTTACGGCATCGGACGTTCACGCGCGAACCTGATTCTTGAGGAAGCGAATGTCGATAAAAACCGGAGAATCCGGGATCTGAGCGAAGATGAATTGACCCGGATTCGCACCGTAATTGATCGTCAGGGCGATGTTGAAGGCGATTTGCGCAAACGGATTCAACTCGACATTAAGCGCCTGGTAGAAATTCAATGCTATCGCGGGATTCGTCACCGCAAAGGTTTGCCGGTCCGTGGACAGCGGACACATACCAATGCTCGTACCCGCAAAGGTCCACGTCGGGCGACGGTGGCCAAGAAGAAAGCCCCTGGCAAGAAGTAAGATGCTGGTGTCATTTGACACGGGCAAGCCACTTTGGTGGTCTACTTCAGGATTAATTTACTGTTTATCACTTGAGTAAGAATACAATGGCCAAGAAGACGACAACTGCTGGAAAAGCGGGAGCTAAAAAGAAGATTTTCAAAAAACGGGAACGCAAAAATGTGCCGCAGGGAATTGTGCACATTCAAGCAACGTTCAATAACACGCTCGTCAGCATTACCGATTTGGATGGAAATCTGGTGAGCGCCAGCAGTGCTGGAGCGCTGGGCTTTAAGGGATCTCGGAAGGGAACTCCGTTTGCTGCCCAACAGGCTGCGGCACGAGCTGCGATTCAGGCAAAGGAAAATGGCATGCAACTGGCCGAAGTCCGGGTCAAAGGCCCAGGTTCAGGTCGTGAATCAGCCATCCGTGCCGTTCAGGCTGCTGGTATCGACGTAAAAGTCATTAAAGATGTGACACCTATCCCCCACAATGGATGTCGACCGCGCAAGCGTCGTCGGGTCTAATGTGGTGTGGTCGGCTGTTTCACCATAACGCGAACTCTATTGATTTCTTGAGATGTGAAAGCCCGCACCAAATGGGCTTGGGAGGGATTGCTTGGCAAGGTATCGTGGTCCTGTGTGTCGTTTGTGTCGCCGAGAAGGCGTGAAGCTTTTTTTGAAAGGTGAACGATGTTTCAAACCTTCTTGTGCAATTGATAAGCGAAAGAAACTTCCGGGGCAGCATGGCGAGGCCCGTCGTGGAAAGTTGACTGGCTATGGCGAACAATTGCGTGAAAAACAGAAAGTAAAGCGCATGTATGGAATGCTCGAAGGCCAGTTTCGGTCTTGTTTTGAGCGCGCTGTCCGCCAAAAAGGGGTTACAGGTGAAAACCTGTTATCGAGCCTTGAGCGTCGGCTTGACAACGTTGTGTACCGGATGGGCTTTGCTGCCTCGCGAGCGCAGGCTCGGCAACTGGTCAACCACGGGCATATCCGGGTCAATGACCGCAAAGTCAACATCTCATCCTTTGTGGTCAAAGTTGGAGACACCGTCAGCGTACGGGATGGCAGCCTGACCAATGTTCATATCCTGAATGCCTTCCAAACGGCGGGAGGTCGTGGCGTTCGTCCAGCCTGGGTTGAAATTGTTGACGCGGCCAAGCTGGCTGGAAAAATTGTTTCCCTGCCACGCCGCGAAGATATCGACAAAGATATCCGGGAGCAGATGATTGTCGAATTGTATTCCAAGTAAGAGCACTTAATTTCAGAGCCGAACGCCATCGCCTTGTACCCCTGGTGCAGGTTGTGCTGTCCGGCTCCTTTGTTCTGAAGGAGCAGAAGGTATGTGGACTGGCTTCCAAAAGCCAAAGCGCCTGGCTTGCGATTTTGAAACCTTAACGGACAAATATGGCCGCTTTTACGCTCAGCCGTTTGAACGTGGGTTTGGGACGACTATCGGCAACAGCCTGCGCCGTGCGCTGTTATCATCTATCGAAGGTGCAGCGATTACGGCTGTCAAAATCGAAGGGGTGCTCCATGAGTTTTCCTCAATTCCTGGTGTCACCGAAGATGCAACCGATATTATTTTAAACCTGAAACGAATCCCGTTCTTAATGACCGGTGCCGGAGTCAAAACCATCCGCCTTGAAAGTAATACTCCCGGCGTGGTGTATTCTCGCGATATTGAGGTTGGTTCAGACATCGAAGTTCTGGATGGTTCAATCCCGATTGCGACGGTGAGTGAAGGTGGTCGCCTTTCAATTGAAATGCGGCTCAAAATGGGACGAGGGTATGTCCCGGCTGACCGAAACACGGATGAAGATCTCTCGGTTGGGTATATTCCGATTGACTCAGTTCATTCACCAATCAAAAAAGTCAATTACCAGGTTGAGGCTGCCCGCCTCGGGCAGGATACTGACTATGACAAATTGACGATTGAAGTGTGGACCAATGGGAGTATCAAACCGGACGACGCGATTGGTTTAGCCGCCAAGCTGATCAAAGATCATATGACGATCTTTATCAATTTTGACGACACTGAACCGGAGATGAAAGAACCAGAAATCATTGATCGTCCAAAGCGGACCGTCAACGAATATCTGGATCGTTCGGTTGAAGAGCTTGAGTTGAGCGTTCGGTCCTACAACTGCCTGAAAAATGCTGATATTCGCACGATTCGGGAACTGGTTCAGAAAACTGAACAGGAAATGTTGAAAACAAAGAATTTCGGACGCAAGTCTTTAAACGAAATCAAGGAAATCATGACCGCGATGGGTCTCCGCCTTGGTACCATCTTTGATGAAGAAGGAAACATCGTTGGGTATCGCGACGAGTAATTTGGGCAAACTGTCGTGAGGACAGTTTCCCCATTCACGTGGAAACGACTATGAGACACTTAAACGCACACCGGAAATTGGGGCGAACCTCAGCACACCGTAAATCACTGTTACGCAACCTCGCCACCTCGCTCATCATTGAAGAGCGGTTAGTCACCACTCTGCCCAAAGCCAAAGAGCTGCGTCCATTTGTCGAACGGGCTATTACCCTGGGCAAACGCGGTGATTTGCATGCCCGCCGCCTGGCAGCCAGCTACTTTCATGCTGGAAACCAGAACCGGATTCCCGATGGTGGTCGGGGTCACCAACGCTCACCACGCACCGCCGGGGTGCTGGCGGTCAGCAAACTGTTTGATACGATTGCTGCCCGGTTTGGTGATCGTCCAGGTGGCTACACCCGGATTGTCAAACTTGGTCATCGTCGAGGTGATGGCGCCGAAATGGCGCTCATTGAATTGCTCGGCAGTGAATACAAGCCAGAGGAATAACCTGAACTGATAGTTTTCCCTCCCTTTTTTGGCCCGGCCAGGGCGCTGGTTGATTTTGGATGTGAAGCGTTTCGTTCGATCCAAACTTCCACTCTTCCAAACACCTGGCCGACTGTGCTCTCCGAAAGGTCACGCGCCTGTGCTTGACAGTCACTTATGGCCAGCACACACCGATTCGCCAAAAAAGTATTTCGACCTCCAGCATTTGGAATTGATTTGCCTCAACCATCTGGCCCATATGTGATCGGATGTGTTGGGGCTTTGTTTTGTTATGGGATACCGCTCAACACGCAGATTTCACTCACAAAAGGCAGCACATTATGAATCAAAAAGAATTGAGAGAACTGATTGAGATCATTTCAGATAACCGAATTGCTGAGTTCGAAATGGAACGAGCTGGATTCAAGCTGCGAATTCGAACGGCATATGGTTCATCCCCTACGGTTGCCATCGCCAGCCACTCAATTGAAGCCCCAGTTGTCCATCCACCAGTGATTGCCCACCCGCCAGTGGCACCACCACCAGCGCCTGCTGCTCCCGCCGAACCAGCTCCAGCGCCACCAACCCAGAATCTGTACACTGTGAAATCTCCGATTGTCGGAACCTTCTACCGTGCCCCGAGCCCAACGGCCAAGTCATTTGTTGAAATTGGCAGTCGGGTCCAGCCAGGGACGGTGCTGTGTATCATCGAAGCCATGAAGCTCATGAATGAAATTGAATCGGAAGTGAGTGGTGAAGTGGTTGAAATTTACCAGGAAAACAGCAAACCGGTTGAGTATGGTCAGCCGATTTTTGGGATCAAAATTGATTAACCAGCCTGGTCCTTTGTACCTGGTGCTTCGGACTTTGCCAGTCGTTCCTTCCAAAATCAGGTACCCGGAACAAAGCACGAAGCACGAAGCACCACGCACCAATAACAGGAACTAAATTGATACCTTATGTTTCGGAAAATTTTGATTGCAAACCGTGGTGAAATTGCCTGCCGGGTCATCTGGGCCTGTCGTGAGTTGGGCATCAAAACCGTGGCCGTGTATTCTGAAGCGGACGCTGATTCACTCCATGTCCGTTTTGCTGATGAAGCGATTTGTATCGGGCCGCCGCCCTCGCGCCAAAGCTATCTCCATATTCCTTCTGTCATCAGTGCTGCTGAAATTACCAATGCTGACGCGATTCACCCTGGCTATGGGTTCTTATCTGAAAATGCCCATTTTGCCGAGGTTTGTCAGGCATGCAACATTACGTTTATTGGTCCTCCGCCCAGTGCCATCCGGGCAATGGGTGACAAGGCCTCAGCCCGAGCCACGATGAAGGCCGCCGGAGTACCGATTCTTCCTGGCAGTGATGGCATCATTGATTCGCCCGAAACCGCCGTTGAAGTTGCTGGTCAGATTGGTTTTCCCGTCATTATCAAAGCGACAGCGGGTGGTGGCGGACGCGGAATGCGGATTGTGTATTCGCCCGAAGATCTCATCACACAGCTTGAAACTGCTCAGGCTGAAGCTGGTGCCGCGTTTGGCAATGCCGGTGTCTATATTGAAAAATACATTGTCAACCCAAGACACATTGAAATTCAGGTCCTGGCGGATCAGCACGGCCAAACATTTCACTTTGGTGAACGGGAATGTTCGATCCAACGTCGCCATCAAAAACTGATTGAGGAATCTCCGTCACCGATGGTAACGCCTGAAATGCGGGCTGAAATGGGAGCAGCGGCCATCAAAGCCTGCCAGTATGTGAATTATGTCAATGCGGGTACGATTGAGTTTATCGTGGATGCCGACACGCGCGAGTACTACTTTATGGAAATGAACACGCGTATTCAGGTTGAGCATCCGGTCACTGAAATGGTCGCCAATGCTGATCTGGTGGTGGCTCAGATTCTGGTTGCCAATGGGGAAAAACTCGATTTTCGGCAAGAAGACATTGTGTTTTCAGGCCATTCAATTGAATGCCGCATCAATGCTGAAGATTCGGTCAAATTTACCCCAAGCCCTGGACTCATCAGTGCTCTGAACCTTCCTGGTGGCCCAGGTGTGCGCATTGATACCCATGCCTATCCGGGCTATGTGGTCCCGCCAAATTACGATTCACTGGTTGCCAAATTGATTGTCCAGGCCCGAACCCGCCAAATGGCCATTGCCCGAATGAAACGGGCGCTGGAAGTCATGATTATTGAAGGCATCAAAACCACGGTGCCACTCCATCAGCGAATCATGGACGAGCCAGATTTCATTGCTGGTAATCTTTCAACCCGGTTTATGGAGAAGTTTCTGGCAAAAAAATAGCAAAATAGTGAAGTGGCAAATAGCAAAGTAGTGAATGGTGGAATAGTAGGGTACTCTGATATTGATTCTCAACACAGGTCGTTTCAACCCTTAAATTGAATGTTTTT
>DAOQNB010000022.1:0-1848 GCA_035335845.1 Acidobacteriota bacterium
GACTACTGACTACTGACTACTGACTACTGACTACTGACTACTGACTACTGACTCATCAACTCCTGACCATTCACAGCTTCATCAACTCCTTCACATATTTAGGAGCTGGCGAGCCAAACGATAACATTTCATCGTGCATGGCTTTGAGGTTGGCATTGGCGCCGAGTTTGGCTTCATAGGCCCGGCGAATGTCATTGACCTCAAGGTTTCCGACAAAATAGGTTGATAACTGGCACGATGACAAACAGGCCCGGCGCCATTTCCCGGCGGCTTCCCCTTCCTCCTGAAAGCCTTCATTCATCATCAAGTCCATCGCTTCTTTTTCAGTCATCCCTGCCGTGTGAATTTTCTGATCAATCATGGCATTGATGATGAGCCGCAACCGCATTTTGAGTTGCTGCATTTTGACCGATGGCCCGCCAAATCCTTTTTCAGCCATCAATTGCTCGGCATAGGTAGCCCAACCTTCAACAAACGTGCCACTTGAAAAAATGGCCCGGACCATCGTCGGTGCTTTAAACCGGTTGGCGTGCATCAATTGCAGATAATGCCCCGGCATTGCTTCGTGAATGGTCAGGTTTTGGGTCATGTAATTGTTGTATTCTTTGAAATACGAGGTGACCCGCGTGGCCGGCCAGTCAGCGGGTGTCGGAGAAATGGTAAAAAACGTCTCGGCATTTTTCTCCAGCGCACCCGGCGAGTCACAATAAGCCACAGCGACGCCACGCTGATACTCGGGCATTTCGATGATTTTGACCGGCTCATCTGGAACTGTCATCAGTTGTTGGGTTCGCACAAATTCAGTGCACTCTGTGAGCTGTTTGGTCGCCAGCGGTACAATCGTTTCGTTATTGGGGCGATCTTCAGCGAGCGTATCCAGCACTGACTTGATGATATATTTGCGATCTTCAAGCTTTTTGGCGTCGGTCACCTCAGGAAACGCCTTTTTGAAAAGCGGCAAGGCCGTGGCGTACATCGTTTCCTGAGTTTGTTTTAATTCGGTTTCGCATCGTTTCAGAATGTCTTCTTTGGTGAGATTTGATTCAAGTGTATACCGGAGTTTTGTCCGGAAATTCTTGTCACCGATTCGAAAATCACCGTTTGACCTTGGCAGCAACTCCTTTTCAAGCCAGGTACCATATGCCTCAAGGGCTTTGGCCGCTTTTTCCCTGGCTGGCCGCAGTTCCTCTTTCATGTCCGGTGCTGGCGAGAGAAACAAATCCAGATCTTCAGTGATCAAACTGATTGTGCCTTTGTTCTGTAAAATGGCGGTTTCAGTATAAATTTTGGGCGGGTTCTGCAGGTTGGATTTGGCGCTGGCAACCACATCGGGAACACTCTCAAGTCGCTTTTTTAAGCTCTCAAGCCGGGTTTTGAGTGGGTTAAAATCCCTGGAGACCAGCGAAAATAATGCATCGCCGGGGTTGTAAAGCATCGGGTTCCACTCGTGTTCACGCAGGGTTTCAATTTCGAAAATCTTGGCTTCGACATTGGACTGCAAAATTTTGTAGTCAATGCGATTGATGGCACTGAGACGGGCAGGGTTAATGCTGCCGAGTGACTTGAGCGTTTCAACATTCACTTTGAGGCGCTGTTTGTACCCGCTACGGCTCCGATCTGTCAGTTTGCCGTCAAACTGGTGATCTCCCAAAAGGGTGGCCGTCTCAGGGTTTTGTTTTAAAAATGATTCGATGTAGCTATTGGCAAGTAATTCGAATTTTTCGTCTTCCGATTTTCCTGCCGCAAGCAACAAACCGGGGGTAAGCAGAGACCCAATTGTCAGAAGTGTAAAGAGCATTTTCATCGGTAAATCCTTTTTTAGTGCCGGGTGCTTGGTTCTTGGTTCTT
>DAOQNB010000022.1:1948-19777 GCA_035335845.1 Acidobacteriota bacterium
GTGCCTGGTGCTTGGTTCTTGGAAGATATTGATTCCTAAGCACTAAGTACGAAGTACCAGGTACGAACTATCAGTTACCTACCACTTAAAGCTTGATTCCTGAAATCCATTCGGCGGCGCGAACGGTGTTTTGCATCAACATAGCAATCGTAAGGGGGCCGACTCCGCCTGGAACCGGTGTAAACTCAGCGGCTTTGGCAATCGCATGACGTGGGTGGACGTCTCCGATTAAGGTATAGCCTTTTTTGGCCAAATCAGCCTGTCGGGTCGGGTCATCGCCAAAATACTCAGCCACATCAGCTTCGGTTGAAACCTGGTTGATCCCCACATCAATCACAACCGCGCCCGGTCGAATGTGTTCCTCAGTCACAAATGCCGTTCGCCCAATCGCCGCAATCAGCAAATCGGCTTCCTGGGCCACTCTGGGCAGGTCTTTGGTGCGCGAGTGGCAGATTGTCACGGTGGCATCACGATGCAACAACAGGAGCGACATCGGTAGACCAACAATGGTGCTACGCCCAATCACCACTGCCCGGCTCCCACGAATCGGGATGTCATAAAACTTGAGCATTTCAATAATGCCCGCCGGGGTGCAGGCAACAAATCCAGGCTGTTTCAGCAACAGCTTCCCAGCATTGACTGGATGAAACCCATCCACATCTTTGGCCGGATCCACTGCCCGGAGAATCGCTTCAGCGTCAATGTGTGGTGGCAACGGCAGTTGAACCAGGATGCCGTGGATGTCAGTGCGTTCATTCAAGGTGTGAACCACAGCCAGTAATTCCGCCGTCGTGGTTTCGACGGGAAGGACAATTTTTTCCGAATACAGACCCAGTTCAGCACAGGTTTTGACCTTGCTGCCAACATATGTCCGCGAAGCCGGATTATCACCAACCAGCACGGCGGCCAGCCCAGGTTTTACCCCACGTTCAGTTAAAAAGGCGGCCTTTTCAGCCGCATCCTGTTTGAGTTTTTGACCAACCAGTTTTCCATCAAGCAATCGAGCAGACACAGAGAAAACTCCCTTTGGAAGAAGAATGAGGGCTCAGGGCTTGGGGCTGAAGACTCGCAAGCTCGGGGCGGAAGAAAACGGGTGTACGCCCCTGAGCCCGTCTTCTTCAGCCCGATTTCTTCAACCCCAAGCCCTGAGCCCTCAGATATTCGAAACGTCCATCTGAAATGGTGTTTCGTCAATGAGTGTGGTCACGTGCGGCCAGAGCGTTTCCGGCAGCAGGCTTTCAAAGCGGTGGTCAGACGTAAAGACATCACGGGCAGCCACCGCGGCCAGCACGGCTGGGGTGGCATCCTCACCCTGATGCCTCACGGCAAGTTCAACCATCCAGGCGACTTCGAGGAGACTGCCAAGCGTGTTCACCATTCGGCGGGCATGTACAGCCACCCACTGACGGTCTCGATTGGCTTTCTGATCCAGAACCGCTTTCACCTGCGCCAGCACACCGGTAAAGCGAGTTCTGGTTTGGGCCAGAAAATCCGTTGGCCAGAGGTCCACCACACGCTGGATTTCAACCTGCCAGCGATCAAGCAACGTTGACCGGGCAGCATCGCGTAAGATTTGCAGACACAATGTGTTATGCGCACCTTCCCAGGTTTCGATAATCATCGCATCACGCACCAGACGCGGTAAAATCGTAAAATCTTCGACAATGCCATTGCCTCCAAACAGCATAGTGGCATCGTGAATCGAAGCCGTCAGGTTTTCAGCGGTCCGATATTTCGCCAGGTTGACCAGAAACCGCTGCCACATGGATTGTTCAGCTTCGGCTGGCGAAAGTCCATGTTCATCTACCAGCGAAATCAGTTTGAACGTTAGTAACCGATACCGCCAGACCCGTTCAAGGAGCGTGACCAGTGTTTCCTGAACCAGCGGGTAGTTTTCAATTGCCTGCCCAAAAGCGGTTCGCTGGCGAGCATAATTTCGGCCTTCCAGAAAAGCCCGGCGCAAAAAGCCAGTGGCATTGACGGCGTTGTGAATGCGCGAGGTATTGAGCACATAGTGCATCAAGGTTTTAAAGCCATCGTGAGCTTCACCAATCAACCAGCCAGTGGCCCCGTCAAAGACCAGTTCAGCCGTGGGGAGTGAGCGAGTCCCTAATTTATCTTTTAACCGATGGTAAACAATCCGATTCTGCGTACCATCAGGCAAAACACGCGGCACCATAAACAAGGCCACACCGTCAGTTCCAGCCGGCGCACCGGTTGGACGAGCCGCCACGGCAAAAAATTCATCCGGGTTGGAACAAAACCATTTATCACCCGTGAGCGACCAGGTGCCGTCTTCATTGGGCCGGGCTTCCATCTCAATGGCGCCAACGTCAGATCCCCCAACTCGTTCGGTGACAAACTGGGCGCCCGCAAACGGAGTGTGCGCCGAACACAATGGTTCCAGGTAGGTGGCTTTTAAATATTCCGACCCTTTGGCGGCAATAGCCCGGATGAGCCCGTCGGTACAGCTTATCGGACAGGTAAGAGATGCTTCGCCATTGTGGGCAAGAAAATAGATCAATGCAAAGTGGTGTAAATCGTTGCGTGTTCGGGTAAACAGTCCTGTTTCCTGCGCCACTTCGCGCCGCAACTGTCGCGTGTGCAGCCCAAAATCAATCGCATCAACCCGATTTCCAACCCGATCAAAATTCACAATTCGCGGCAACTGTTCAGGCCGGTTTCCGTCCTGGGCCAGCGTAAACCAGCGGTCGGTCACGTGCCCGGCACAGTTTTGCAAGGACGCAAAGATTTCTTCCCGGAGCGCCTCCGGTACCCAGTCACGAAGCAAAAGCTGAAGACCCCGGTCCTGATCAAAGTAGTTAATGCCTTCAATCCCTCGATACTCAGTAAACTGTGTCATAAGTTCACCTTACCAGAAGGCGTCTGCGGTACGCCCGGAAATCAATCAACCATTGTTAATGGACAGTCGCCAAGCCGGGAAGCGGTACGTGAAAATGAACTCCCGATGCTTCCGAGGATTTTTTGGGTTCGGGCCAGGCAGTAGAGATCAACCACTGCATCCTGAATTCCTTCCGGCGAATTTCGATCCAGCGTGCGCTTTTGATAGGTCAGAATCCGGTCTGGAAACAACCGGCGCAAGGTGGTTTCTTCCTCTGGCGAATCAGTCGCCAGAAAAAAACGGGCTGACGAATGTTGGTCAATCTCAGCCTGGATGGCGGCAATAAACTTTTCCGTGGTGCTATTGGCAATGGCCCGGACGTGATCAGTTCGTCGAATATGAAGCCCCACGGTGTAGTCGCTAAAATGCGCGGTTTCAGCCGCAACCCGATCTCGAAGCTCAGCGACCAGCCGAAACTGGGCCGCTGGGGAACTATCTGATGAATGAAAGAATTGCCAGGCCCGAAAATACAGGGTTGGGTAGCTGGCCAGTGTCCGAAAATCAAACTTTTTCCAGAGCAAGTTTGAAACTTCAAATTCATAGACAACCCGGTCAAACCCATAGTGATAAAACAGCAGCTTATTAAGGTACCGGGCTGGTGCCAAGCACCGATAAATCAGGTTCTCTCGGGTAACTGGCTGGGTTTGATCAAAAAACCAGCGACTTCCAGGCAGGTTTTTCAAAAAATTGGGATCATTTGATTCAGGAGTCCCAATGCTAATACTCGGCCCGGTATAGTACCGCCAGTGTTCCCGTCGAGTCTGCCGGAGTTCGACCACCGCCTGGGGAATTTCAAATAGCGCATCAAAACGACAATTCAACTCTGGATTCAATGACCAGATCACCGTTACTGGCTGTTTCAAATCTTCAGCCAGTGACAGGACAGAAGACAATGCCTGCATCCGATTACACAATCCAAAAAGTGGTTCAACAGTCAGCATGAGGAATAAAGAATGAAGAATGAAGAATGAAGAATATATAGATTTTCAGAAAAAGCCTTTTTCTGAGAAACTCTGGCTATTATCGGGAATCAACGGTGAGCAGGTGGTTTGTTTGTATTCCAAACCCACACGATCATGCAATGCTCACCTGATAGCGCCAACCAGAATTCTGGAGACTCTTCTCTTCCTATGTTCAAGCCACCTGCCCTTCGACCTGACGACACCATTGGAATTATTGCCCCTGGCAGCCCAATTACGGCTGAGCAGCTTGCCGCCGGGGTACAGGAACTTGAACGACGTGGGTTTCAGACTCGCTACCGGAAAGACATCCTGGCCGCCGAACGGTATCTGGCCGGGTCGTTTGAACGACGACTCACCGAGTTTTATGAACTCTGGGAAGATCCGCGAGTGAGGGCGGTGATTGCGGCTCGGGGTGGATATGGATGCCAGCACCTGCTGCCGTTTCTGGATGTAACGCGCCTTCGCAGTCACCCAAAAATTCTGGTTGGATATAGTGACCTGACCGCCTTGCAGCTTTTTCTGGTTCAAGATTGTGAACTGGTAACCTTTCATGGCCCGATGGTGACCAAAGATTTCGCTGAGGGCCCGGCGCATTATGATTGGGACTCATTTGAGCGGATACTGTGCCACACCACCCCTCAGGGAGTGTTGACCTCACCTGGAACATCAACCTTGATTGGCGGCACGGCAACTGGACGGCTGGTTGGCGGGTGCTTGTCACTCATCGCGGCCTTGATTGGGACGCCCTGGCAGCTTGAAACACAACATTCAATTTTGTTTCTGGAAGATGTGGCCGAACGACCGTTCCGGCTCGACCGAATGCTGCACCAGATGAAACTGGCTGGAATGTTTGAGCAGGTTCGCGGCATTTTGTTTGGGGAAATGTATGATTGCACCATTCCTGCCGACGCTGGCTATCAGCTTGAGGATCTATGCTTTGACCTGATCAAAGACATCGGCGTACCGACCCTCTTTGGCTGGCAATCGGGGCATAGCCCAATGAAAAATCGTACCTTGCCCCTGGGTATTCAGGTCAAACTTGATGCTGACCGCCAGGAAGTGGAACTCCTGGAAGCCGCTGTCAAGTGACAAGCTGACACAATGACAAAGCGCCTGGTTGACAACTCACGACTTCACGACTTCACTCTTCTGGGTTTGACGACTCGCGACTCGCTATTCGCTTTTCTTTTGCTATTTCGCTCTTTCGCCAAATCAGTGTAAAGTAAGGTGTTTTCTCGGTTGTCAGTTACCCCAGCTTAAAAAACCCGGAACCCGGAACCCAAAGAGGCAGGTTTTCATGCTTCCCTCGCCAAATGAACTTGTGGGACGTGTCTTTAATAACCGCTATCAGTTAACCGCGTGCCTGAGCACGCGCAAGACAGTGTCTGTCTATCGTGCAACTGACCTGTCAACCCATACGGAAATCGCGGTTAAAGTGCTCCACGTCGGGGTATCTGAGGCTGATCAAATCACACGGAAACGGTTTCGGCGTGAAGCCCACGCCATGTCGCTGGTTAACCACCCAAATGTGATCAAAGTGTTTGAAATCGCTGATGCTGACATGGGCCTCACGTTTTTCACCATGGAATTGCTCATTGGCGAGAGCCTGCTTGACTTTCTGTGTCGAATCGGCCCGTTATCGCTCGCTCAAGCAGTTGAAATCTTTACACCAGTGTGCCAGGCAATCCATGCCGCGCATACCGTTGGGCTGGTCCATCGTGACGTCAAGCCGGGAAATGTCTTTTTGCATCGGAATGGGCAGACCGAAGTGGAGGAAGACGCAGTTGGCCAGGTGAAAGTGCTTGATTTTGGTATTGCCAAACCACGCTGGGAGTTTCGGTCTGACAATGAAGAGGCCAATGTTTCCGGCGAAGGCACCATTATTGGCACGCCAGAATATATGAGCCCGGAACAATGCCGGGGCGATGAGGTCACACCGCAAAGTGATATCTATAGCCTGGGTGTGATGCTCTATCGCATGTTGACCGGGTATCCGCCATTTGATGGCCCACCAAGCGCCATTCTGATGCGGCACCTGGTCGCCGAACCGCCGTCATTACGGATGCGCCGCCCCAATCTCCCGCCGATCATTGAAACGCTCACCTTCCGGGCAATGGCCAAAACCCCCGAAGCCCGCTACCTTTCAGCGCTCGATTTTGCCAATGCGTTTACTGAGGCCGTCAATCAAACATATACCCCAGATTCAGACCAGATTTACCGGACAGTCTCCCCACCCGAACAACACAAAGACGCGATTGCCTCTCAGACAGTCGTTCTGAGTTCAGCCGATTTAGAACCACTCTCACGCGATTCCAACTCTGGACGGGTTTCAATCAAGCAATTACTTCGACAAATTCTGCCATTCAACTCGACTGGGGAAACAGACTGATTGAGTCTCATCCCGTCTCTATGCTAGAGTTTCCCCTTTTCAGTTTACCTGTACCTTTTCATCTATCATTCATCAACCAATCTGCAATTATTTTTCTATCTTGTAAGGAGTCTTCCGCGCCATGAGTGCAAGCAATCAAATTGGGAGTGTCACACAGGTCATCGGGCCTGTGATTGACGTTGAGTTTGGCAACAACTACCTGCCACCCGTGTACCAGGCCCTGCGGGTCACGAGTGACGGGTTTGAAGTTCCCGAACCCATTGATATCATTCTCGAAGTTCAGCAACACCTGGGTGAAGGCCGTGTCCGCTGTGTGTCGATGCTGCCGACCGAAGGCATCGTGCGCGGTATGAAAGCGGTTGACACCGGTGACCAGATTTCAATGCCAGTGGGCAAAGGCACCCTGGGCCGGGTGCTCAATGTCATCGGCGAGCCGGTGGATAAACTGGGCAAAGTCCCCCACACCAAGCGCTACCCGATTCACCGTCCGGCACCATCGTTTGAACAACAATCCACTGAATCCGTGATGCTCGAAACCGGCATCAAGGTCATTGATTTGATCCAGCCGTTTGTGAAGGGTGGAAAAATCGGACTGTTCGGGGGCGCGGGCGTGGGCAAAACCGTGCTCATCATGGAACTCATCAACAACATCGCCAAAGGCCACGGTGGATACTCGGTATTTGCCGGTGTTGGCGAGCGAACCCGTGAAGGCAACGACCTCTGGGAAGAAATGAAAGAATCCAAGGTCATTGACTTCGATAAAATCGAAAACTCAAAAGTGGCGCTCATCTATGGTCAGATGACCGAACCGCCCGGAGCCCGTGCCCGCGTGGCGCTCTCAGGTCTGTCAGTCGCTGAATATTTCCGCGATGAAATGAACCAGGACGTGCTGCTCTTTATTGACAACATCTTCCGCTTTACCCAGGCGGGTTCAGAAGTATCGGCGCTCCTTGGCCGTATGCCTTCCGCCGTGGGCTATCAGCCGACGCTGGCTACGGAAATGGGTGAATTGCAGGAACGCATCACCTCGACCAAGAACGGTTCGATTACGTCAGTGCAGGCCGTGTACGTGCCGGCTGACGACTTGACCGATCCGGCACCAGCCACGACCTTCTCTCACCTTGACGCCAAAACCGTGCTTTCGCGTCAGATTGCGGAACTCGGAATCTATCCGGCGGTGGATCCGCTCGACTCATCATCGCGCATCCTCGACCCACGCATTGTGGGCCAGGACCACTATGCGGTGGCTGAAGGCGTCAAGCGCGTGTTGCAGCGCTATAAGGAACTGCAGGACATTATCGCCATTCTCGGGATTGATGAACTGTCAGAAGACGACAAACTGACGGTGGCCCGTGCCCGTAAGCTCCAGAAGTTCCTGTCACAGCCGTTCCACGTGGCCGAACAGTTCACCGGCATCAAGGGTGCCTATGTGAAACTGGCCGACACGATCCGCAGCTTCAAGGAAATCCTCGACGGCAAACACGACGATCTGCCGGAACAGGCATTCTACCTGGTCGGCACGATTGACGAAGTGGTCGAACGCGCAAAGAGCATGTAAGACCAGTCAGTAGTTCTTGGTCCCTGGCTCTTGGCTCTTAGTTCTTAGTCGAGTGTTGGGATTTTGGAATTTGTGTTCAGTGGATTTGGTTCTTTTTGAGTCATTTACGATCTCTGCTGACTGAAACATCTGGGGTTGGTCTACTGACAACTGACGACTGACTCATCAACTACTGACGACTGACTCATCAACTACTGACTACAAAGCGGGATCGCACACCATATGTGCGATCCCGCTTTTTTTCATTTTGTCACTTTGTCACTTTGACCCGTTGTCATCAACGGCGGCTTTCTGGCGGAGTTGTTCGATGACTTTCTTCATTTTTTCGCGCTGTTCTTTCTGAGCAGCATCAGCGGGGATTGATTGTAAGTATGCTTCGAGGGCATCGGCGGCTTCGCGGTTCTGGTTGCGTTTGCTGTAAATGGTGGCCAGATACAGATAGGCTTGCGGGATTTGCTTCCCGGCCACGTGGATTACTTTTTGAAAAGCGTCTATCGCATCGGGGAATGTGGCTTCAGATTGTGCCAGCACCATCCCCAGTCGCATATTCACATTCGGGGAGGTTGGGTTGAGTTCGGCAGCTTTACGCAAAGCCAGCAGACCCTCTTTCTGGTGTTTGAGTTCAACACAGGCCACACCCAGCGAATAAAACCCGTGCCAGCCAGCATCATTGATTTCAACCGCTTTGACCAGCAAAGGGAGGGCCGCCGGATAATCCCCAGCATCAACATAGGTACTGCCTAATAATTCCATCGCATCATAATATTCAGGAAAAATTTCCAGTGCTTTCTTCAGGGCAGCAACCCCTGGCTCAACTTCTTTCTTTTCAAAGGATTTGGCGGCTTTTTTATATTCTTTGCGGGCAGCCTCCGGCACATCCTGATAAAACACGCTGGAGTCATTTTTGGCTGGCAAGGCTTCGCCGGAACTGACTGGATTTTTTCTGGGACGCAGATTGAGATCATAGGTAAAGACTTCGCCTCCAGTGCCGAGTGTATTCACTGGATTGACCTCGATGCGCACAGTTTGCGCTTCAAACTCTGTTCCTGCCGGTTCAACCTGCAAGTAATAATTGCCTGCCGGTACATTGCCAAACCGATATCGCCCGGCGCTATCGGAATACTGCATACCGACTTGTGAGTAACCATCATTGAGCAGAAACACCCGTACATTTTGCACCGGGCGATTGTCAGTTCCCGCAACACGTCCCTGAACTGTGTTTCGGCTCTGAATCATAACCGTTGCTGGTACACTAAGTTGTGTCGAGGGAATTACTGCCTGCCCCACCATCAGTACGATTCCAATCAGCCTGGATTTCATACACATCTCACTCCTTTGCAAAAAAATGCCCGCCTCGCACGAGTCGAGACGGGCATTATCATACAGTGCGCGGTCACTTGATCACAGGATCATTTTCGTGCGCACAAACCTGGTTCTTTCGGCCTGATTCCTGATAAATAATTGATTCTCAATATTTTCCAGGAATAAAGAGCCAGGCACGGAGTACCCGAAGGTACTTCTTTTTTAGAACTGAATCCCGAAGGAAATACGGGCTTCACGTGGATTCTGGAAGCCCACGGCCTGTTTGTAGCGTGGATCAAGCACCAGATTCTGTGAGCTGATGCGCTGTTTCACGCCATCTGGCGTGGATGACAGGTATTCGGCCAACGTCGCAAAGTTGACGTTCTGGCCAGGGCCCAAAATCCCGTTGAACAGGTCAGTCTGGTTGCGTTCGTCAAACAGGTTGAACACGTTGAACGAGAACTTAAAGCGGACGCGTTCGCTGACGTTGATAAAGTGTGACACCACCAGATCGGTCTGGGTGAAAACTTCAGTCCGTCCGGCATCGCCGCGACCAAATGGGAACAGCGGCAGACCGCTGGAACCTTCGACGGTGGAATTGACGGTGGTGGTGATCGGTGTGCCCTGATAGATGAACTGTGAACCACCGATTTCAGTGGACATGTTCTTCCCAAAGCCTTTGTAATCAAAGCGATAGGCAGCAAATGTCTTAAAGGTGTGCGGACGGTCCGTTGGCAACCGACCCAACAAAATGTCACCGTTGGCATCAAAGTTCAAGGCTGGCAGGTCAAAGTTCCGGTTGACGTTCGGGCTGGTACGGCCTACGCCATTGGTAATTTCGTCTGAGCTGGCCAGACCAGAGTAGTTTCCATACAGCTTGCTGTAGATGTATGAGAAATTGGCATACCAGTTCTTGGAGAAACGCTTGTCAAGGCGCAGTTCAAGACCGGTGTATTCACGCACGGCTTTCGGGGTTGGAGGATCAAAGAAATCCACGGTGGCACCGAAACCGGGGTTGCCAATCGTGTAGACTTCATTGCCCTGGGAGTCGAGACCACCGACGTCTTCAATCGCACGCAGCACATCCTTGCGGGTAAAGCGGGCGCTAAAGAGCCAGTCTTTCGAGAAGTTGTAGTCCACGGCAAATGAGAACTCACGCATTTTGAACGGTTTGAGGTCTGGATCAATCGTTGGGCGTGAACCTGGCAACGTCACGTTTGACGGGAAGCGCAGGTCAATCGGTCCAAGGATGACATCACCAGGCTGGTTGGTCAGGTTAATGCCCCGATAATCAGCCTGTTCCAGTTTGCGATAGGTACGCAGGAACTTTTCACCGCCAAATGAACCGCGTGGCAATTCATACTTCATCGTGTCATAGAAAATGCTGAAGCTACCGGAAACTTTGATTTTTCCATCACCCAGCACGTCCCACGCCGCACCAATGCGTGGCGCGATTTTGTCACCCCAACCGAAATCAATCGGACGGGTACCAGTGCCCTGAGCCACATCCGCCGGGATATCCGGGTGGAAATCCGTACGGATTGGGAACGATGGCAGGAATTCTTTTTCAAACCGGACACCCAGGTTGAGGGTCAGGTTTTTGTTCAACTGCCAGGTATCCTGCACAAAAATTCCCTGGTTGCTGCTGTTGACATCACCACTGCGGGCGAAATCGTCAGCAATGTAATACCCATACTTCCCTTTTTGACCGGCAAAGGTACGGCCAAAGAAGTACTGGAAGCGACCACCAGAAAAACCAAATTCAACTTTGTTGCTGAGGCGGTTGATCTGATATCCACCTTTAATGATGTGCTGCTGACCGCCAATTGATTTAACCCATGTCGCATCACCATAGAAGTTCGTGCGGCGGGTAATGTCAAATTGAGTCAGGCTGTTGGTTTCAACCACTGGCCGCCCAGTCACACGGGTGTCGCCAGCGCATTCGGGTGCCGTACATGGCGCGTTGATGATCACCAGCGGCGTATTTGGCAGAATGTCATACGCCCCGCCCTTGTCATTAAAGTAGTTGTGGCCGGTTCGGGCGCTCAAGATCAGGTTTGGCGTGATGCTCCAGGTGACCCCACCTGACAACTGCCAGGCTGGTGTGTAGCCACCCTGGAATGGATACCGTGGGTTTAAGAAGACCGAGTTGCTTGTGGTCTGGAAGGCCAGCAGGTTTGGCGGCCCTTCGGTTTTGATCGGGTTGTTTTGGAAGCTGCCATAGACATTGATTTTGCTTGATGGCGCAAAATCCAGTCGGGTAATCAGATAGTCGCGCTTGGTACGATAGTCCACCAGCCGGGTGTTGAGCGTCTGGATCGCCGTATCACCTGCAGCAACCGGTTTGATCAGGTCCAGCCGACGGGTCTGTACCTCGTACTGTGGGGCATAGCCCAGGAAGAACCACAGCCGATCTTTGATCACCGGTCCGCCAATCGTAAAGTTCGGGTTGATTAAGCGGGTGTTGTCTTTGCCACGTGGGTTGAGAAAATATTCAACCGTTTGCTGGCGTGGATCGAGTGGATTTAACCGCTGGGTCGGGTTGTCTTCCGCCCGGAATGAATCAGAGGTGTACTCAAACCGGCCTTCGCCGTGGAATTCGTTGGTACCGCTCTTGGTGACCACGTTGACCACACCACCGGTCGCGCCGCCGTATTCAGCTTCATAGCCAGCGCTCTTGACCTGAACTTCTTTCACAAAGTCCAGTGGCGTATTTTTTGAGCTGCGCAGACGGCCCTGGGTGATTTCAGTCACTTCCACGCCATCCACCACAAACACGTTTTCGACGCCCGAGGCACCGTCAATCTGGAAACCGCCTGATTTTCCTTCGCTCCGGGTCCCAGGAGCGACTTCGAGAACCGACGAAAAATTCAGTGTTTTTGGCAACACCCGAATCTGCATTTCATTGATGTTGACCGCTGTCTTGGATGAAGTTACGTCCACATAGGCCGCATCGGCGGCTGTCACGTTGACAATTTCATCCTGACCACCCGCTTTCAGGTCCATATTGACCTGCAGCGTCCGACCCAGTTCCAATGACAGGTCACTCACTTCATAGGTGGTAAACCCGGAAGCGGTGGCTGAGATGGTATAGGTTCCTGGCTGAAGGTTGGCAAAAGTGTAATTTCCGGACGCATCGGTCGTGGCTTCATACGTACGCTGAGCGTTTTTGGCGGTAACCGTCGCTCCAGCCACCACAGCACCGGTTTGATCCCGGACAACACCTTTGATACTTCCTGATACTTCCTGGGCACCACCCGCAACCGCTGGTCCGGCATAGGCCAGCACCGGCTGCGAAAATCCTGTCGGTGACAGGACAACGGCCAGAAATAACAGGGCGGAAAGCAATTGAGTCAGCTTTCGTCTCACGTTTTATTCCTCCCAGAATGCTTATCGTTTTTTGTTCTGTGATCGCCCATCACTGTGGCCTGCGGGTAAAGCAGGCGCACTTCACGGCTTGAAGAGGTCAGATGCCATTGAGATCCTTTACAGACTTGAGGGGAGATAGACAGGTATTTGCGAACAAGGTGCCGTGAACTGAGAAGGAGTGGCAATCTTTTGGGCAGCATCTCGCGTTCCAAAACATTCAATTTTTTGAATCATTCCTATAAAAACCAGACCCAGAAACATCGCCCAGGGGTTTCCACTGCATTGGCTTGATTGCAAAAGTCCAGCATTGAAACACCATCACTCTGATCAAAAGTGCTTTTAATTCAAAATTTTGAAATAACTAAAACCCACACATAAAAACCCGTAACAGAAATCAGGCATTCAGGTGAAAAAAATTATGCAAACAGATGAATTTTTTGACAAATCATCACGTCAGGGCGTTCAAAATCGCAAGAATATCCAAAATTATGAAAAGAATATCCAAAATTATAGATTTCTAATCTGAGATTACGAAGGCCGCACTCGACTCGCCAGGCATGAATTAAAATTCCAAAAAAATGGATTTCCTGGTTCTCTCACCAGTCGAAACCTGGCAATCCCGGTCTCTGGTGCAGCCATTTGAGGTCACCAGGTCTCCCTGTCTTCAGGTTTCATGGTATGATTTGCTGTCACACACTCAAGTTTAGGCCCTTCTCTTTCACCCGGACACACCATCTTTCAGCTACTCATCTGAGGCGGTAATGTCTCTTCTTGAGCAAATATTTTTTCTTCCTCAAAGACTCTGCCGGCTGTGCTGTCAGATCAATGGCCTGTGGGTGATCCTCCTGGTATTGGGGTGGGGGCACACCGGACTGGCACTTGATCCCGCCAAAACACTATCCCAGTACGGTTATGATGAGTGGCAGGACGGATTACCCCAAAACACGGTGCATACCGTGGTACAGACCCAGGATGGCTATCTCTGGCTTGGCACCTATGAAGGACTGGTCCGGTTTGATGGCGCTCAGTTTAAAGTTTTTGACCGGAGCACCGTTCCCCAAATCAAAAACAACAGCATTTGGGTCGTGAGGGAAAGCCCTGACCAGACATTGTGGATTGGAACACTGGGCGGGGGGTTACTCAGTTATCGCAACCATCAATTCGTGGGATATGACACAGCCGAAGGATTGGTCAGCAGTTTTGTTTATGCCCTCTGCCCAAGTCGTGATGGCGGGCTCTGGATTGGAACCAACCAGGGTCTGTGCAAGTTGGACCAGGGTCAGTTCAAGTCATATCCAGAACACAAAGAACTCGCTGGAAAACTAATTCGCGCCCTGTACGAGGACAAAAACGGGCGACTCTGGGTCGGCACCGACACCCAGGGGTTAATCTGCCTGGAGGCAGGTCGAACGACAGTGTACTCAACCGCCAGCGGGTTTCCGAGCAATAGCATTTATGCGGTGCTTGAAGATGCCCAGGGTGGCCTGTGGATTGGAACCTATGGTGGCGGCCTGTGTTACCTGCGTGACAACCGGTGGACCGCCTACACCACACGCGATGGGTTGCCAGACAACCTGATTCGCTCGCTTTATTTAGATCGCCAGGGGGTCCTTTGGATTGGAACACTTGGCAATGGGGTGTGCCGGTTTCTGAACTCCCGGCTTGAACTCTATGGCGGGTCAAGTTCGCTGGCACTTGATCAGGTGCGAACCCTGTGTGAAGACCGCGAAGGCAGTCTCTGGATTGGCACCAATAATGGGTTAAAGCGGTTACGGGATGGGAAATTTATTACTTATACCACCTACCAGGGACTCTCAAACAATTCAACCAAAACCATTTTAGAAGACCGATCCGGTCGAATCTGGGTTGGCACAGACGGTGGTGGGTTAAGTTATTTGAGTGGTGGAAAATTTTATACCTACACCACCAAAGATGGCCTGCCCAATAACTTCATCCGCAGCCTGGTCGAAGATCAGCAGGGAACGCTCTGGATTGGCACCAACGGCGCCGGGCTCTGCTCGTTCACCAATGGTAAATTCCGGACTTACACCACCCAGGATGGTCTCTCGAACAACATCATCAATGCACTCTATTGTGATCGGCAGGGAACGCTCTGGATTGGGACCATTGGTGGTGGGTTAAATGCATTTCGAGATGGCAAATTTACGGTGTATACCACTGAAACCGGCCTCAGTGACAACCTGATTCGGGCCATTACTGAAGATCGGAACGGAACACTCTGGGTTGGAACCACCAATGGTGGCATTAATTTACTGAGTAATGGCCGGATTACGCATCTCACCACCCAGGAAGGACTCAGTAACAACAATATTTTTTCGCTGTATGAAGATTCCGAAGGCGTGATGTGGGTTTGTGCCAGTGATTGTGTGACTCGCATCCAGAATGGCAAGATAACCAATCTCTCCCCAGCCGGTGGTTTATTTGAAGGAAACAAGTTTCATATTTTGGAAGACGATCAACACCGATTCTGGATCAGTTCAAACAAAGGCATTTTCTGTCTGTCCAAGTCCGATCTCAACGAGGTACTTGACCACACCCGCCCATCGCTCACCTGGGACGCCTATGGAAAAGCCGATGGCATGGAATCCAGCCAGTGCAATGGCGCCTCACAGCCAGCCGGATGGAAAAGTCGAGATGGGAAACTCTGGTTTCCGACTATCAAGGGCCTGGTTGAGATTCATCCGACCCAAATTCGACGCAATGAAATCGCCCCGCCAGTCGTAATCGAACAACTTCAATTTGGCACAGCTCAACTGCCGCTCAATGCCTCACCAGAACTCTCCTGGGATAAAGAAACGCTTGAAATTCGCTATGCGGGCCTGAGTTTTTTGGCGCCAGAGCGGGTCCGGTTTCGCTTTCGGCTTGAAGGGTATAATCACAACTGGATTGAGGCCGATACCCGACGGGTGGCCTATTACACCAGTTTGCCGCCTGGAAAGTATACATTCCAGGTCATCGCGTGTAACAACGATGGTGTCTGGAACGAACAGGGCGCCACCTATCGGTTTTCAGTCAAAACCCCACTTTCCCAAACCTGGTGGGCCTATCTGATTTATGCAACGGGCCTGATTTTGATTGGATATGTCGTGGTCAGGTACCGAACCATTCAGCTCCAACGAAGTAATGATTTGCTTGAAAGTCGGATCCGAGCCCGAACCCGTGAACTGGCCGAACTGGTCGAGCATTTTAAAACTGCCGAACAAACCGCTCTCGCCTTGCGCGATAAAGCCATGACCTCCGAGGTAAAAGCACTCGAAGCCAGCCGGGCCAAAAGTATGTTTCTGGCCACCATGAGCCACGAAATCCGAACCCCGATGAATGGCATTATCGGCATGTCGTATCTGCTGCTTGATTCAAAGTTAACCAGAGACCAGCGCGAACAGGCTGAAACCATCCAGAACTCAGCCAATTCCCTGTTGACGATCCTCAATGACATTCTGGATTTTTCCAAAATCGAAGCTGGCAAACTGGAATTTGAAGTCATTGACTTTGACCTGCGTAAACTGGTCAAGGATGTCGTCGAACTTCTAGGGAAACTGGCCACCGACAAAGGGCTCACCTTAACCACCACCATTGCCCCGGATGTTCCAACCCAGTGTAGCGGGGCACCAACCCGGATTCGCCAGGTTCTGACCAATCTGCTCGGCAATGCCGTGAAATTTACCGAACACGGCACAGTGTCACTCAACGTGAAGGCCATTGAAAAAAATCTGGCTCGAACCAGTCTCCGATTTGAAATTACAGATACCGGAATCGGCATTGACCCGGCGATTCAGCGGCACATTTTCGATCCTTTTTCACAGGCGGATGAATCTATGACCCGTCGGTTTGGCGGTACGGGTCTGGGGCTGGCGATTTGCAAGCAACTCGTGGAAATGATGGGCGGTGAAATCGGCGTTGACAGCGCGCTGGGGCAGGGTGCCTGCTTCTGGTTTACGGTCCAACTGACAGCACATTCGGCTCAGGAACATCACCACCCATCACCTGCTGCGCCAGCGCTTGCACCTCAACAGGTTGTTGCCGTGCCCCCGGCTGATCCCAAAAATCTTTTGTTCGAACGCCCGGTGTTACTCGTCGAAGATAACGTCGTGAACCAAAAAGTTGTATGCCGGCAACTTGAAAAACTTGGATTGAAAATCACCATTGCCAACAATGGCAAGGAAGCAGTTGAAGCCACCCGCCACACGGCATTTGCCTTAATCCTGATGGATTGCCATATGCCCGAAATGGACGGGTTTGAAGCCACCACTAAAATCCGCCAGCAGGAAGGCCCTGACCGCCATACACCGATCATTGCCCTGACCGCTGGCGCGTTGCAGACCGATGCCGACAAATGCTATCAGGCCGGGATGGATGATTTCCTAGCCAAACCATTCAAACCGGAAGAGTTGCGCCACGTCCTCCAGCGATGGCTAAACCCCCTGGAGTGCGGCGGCTTGACGCCGCTTTAGACTTCCACCCCAAACAAAGCGAGAAAACAGTGTGAAAAATAAAAGTGTCCCCTTCTCCATCGGCAACGGTGTCATTGTCAAAAAAGGTGTCAAAGACCCGGATTCCGGTGTCAAGATGGACGGCTGGCAAGGCCGGGTGATCAACATTCAGGACACCAACCCGAAAGAAATCCTGCTGGTCATTGCCTGGGATAGCCTCACGCTCCAAAACCTGCCGGAGTCTTATATCAAGGAAAGCGAAGAACAAGGGCTTGACTGGTCCGAGATGTGCCTTTATCCAACTGACGTCGAACCGGCTGTTGCTCGCGATACACCCAGGGACGTTGAGCGAACGGTTTCAGAAATCAGATCGAATGCCCACTGGTACGGCCTTGGTGACGAAGGCGCCCGGATTCAATCAGTATTAGAAAATGTCAATCCGTGGGATGGACGAGGTGCCCTGGATGCCTGGTATGAACACCTCGAAGAAAACCTGTCCTTTCCCTTTGAAGCTGAAATTACCGAACATCAGAGCCGGGGACGGCTTCGCCTTGGCGACAAAGTGAAAGTCCTCGACATCATTGATCAGGATGACATGTATGGAATCCTGGTAGCGGTCAAACAGGGGTCAGCCACCTATCACTTTCCGCTCTGTGATTTGACGGTGGTAGGGAAAGATTCCGCAACCAAACAACTGGTATCGGACTATGCCGTCTGGTTTGCCAATCAGTAACCAGTTAATAAAGTGAGTGAATTGAATAGGTTGTCTTTCCTAAACACTTAACCTTAGTACAAGTCCCCATAAAAAAGGGATGAACAAAGATCTGATGCCCTACCGCCTGGAGGGCGATGGAGAGTAGCCGGTGGTCGCGCGGCTTTGGGCGCTACCACCGGAT
>DAOQNB010000023.1:0-19751 GCA_035335845.1 Acidobacteriota bacterium
AAACCTGAACGGCGAACAGGATTTATTTGTCACCTCGATTGAGACTCAATAATACCAGTTTATAGTCAGTCGTCAGTCGTTCAGAGCCCGTGATGCGAATGAAAGGGTAGAGCAATTTTGCCTCTCAACCTGTGAAGCAGGTGCTGGCACGTTCGCCCAAGGTGTGCCTTCGAACTCTGGGCCATTTGCCATAAACTATCCGTTCAGATAGTCAACACTATCCTTTTGGGTGAGGAATCGCCGTTTTTTATAATCTGAGGCGGTATTGATAAGCAGGGTAGCAAGCCAGAGCTATCAGGTTGTATTTAGAGAACTTACTAGAATTTTTATTTAAGAATCACTCTTAGAACAGTTTGCCTGGAACGACGTTTGCATTCCAGATGAGAAAGGTGTCCTGCCAGGTACAGGCCAGAACATATAACTCCTAAACCTAAGTTGGAGACCACCCAGTGGGTGTCACACTGGATTGAAAAAATTACACCAGTTTGCAGTCAATTGCCCTGGGTCAACAAACAGCCAGATTATTCAATTAAAAGATGTTGAACAGGCTGCGCACTCCTGACTGCAAACAGGGATTGGAGTGAGGTTGCTATGCTACGACAATACATTCAGCTTTTGAAATGTCAGACATCTACAGGAATATTTTTTCTTACCTTGCTCATTTTGAGCTTGATGTTCTCGCCGGTTGCGAGTCTGGATAGAAAAGAGTCAGGCTCTCAACCAGCAGGTTTGCCGGCGGGGTTTCCTGAAATGAAAAACGAGGCAGATTTTGATGCTGAAGGAAAACCCCATACTCAATCAGGGAGATTTAAGCCACAGGCTGGGATGGAAATTGATTGTGTCTCACGAGCTGCTCAGCCATTTATGGATACAGGAAGTGATGTAAGTTTCCTTGAATGGAAAAGTCGAAAACATTCAATAAGTGCTGATGGAAATCAAGTCGTATTCCAAAGCTATGCTGGAAACCTGGTTAGCGGGCAGAAAGGAATAAGCGGGGTATTTGTCTATGATCATGTCACTGGAACCACCGAATTGGTAAGCCGGGCAGCCGGTACAACAACAACAGTAGGAAATCACACTTCCTTAAATCCAGTACTGAGCGCGAACGGTCAATTTGTTGCGTTTTTAAGCGCAGCAACAGATCTGGTTCCAGGCCAGGTAGACACCAACCAGGGTTATGATGTGTTTCTTTTTGATCGCTTGTCAGGCACGACACAGCTTGTCAGCCGGGCGGCAGGAACAACAACGGTGGCGGGAAATGTATCAAACGGTAATATTGAGGAACTTTCAATTAGTGCGGATGGGCGCTGGGTGGCTTTTGAAAGTAGCGCCACAAACTTGGTACAAGGCCAAATAGACACCATTATTGAGTCTGACCTCTTTGTTTTTGACCGGTTATCAGGAGTAACACAGCTTGTGAGTCGAATGGCCGGCACCGTAGCAACTGCCACAAATAGCATCTCCAGGTACCCACTGTTGAGTCCCGATGGGCAATTCATTGTATATCAAAGCTGGGCTATCAATCTGGTAGCAGGTCAAACAGACATGAATTCCGGAGATGATATTTTTGTGTTTGATATAGGAACAGGCAACAATCAACTTGTGAGTCGGGCGACTGAAACGACGACAACCTCTGGCAACCAAAATAGTTTCGCCCCCTGGATCAGTAAGGATGGACAGTGGATTACTTTTAGTAGTACGGCAACAAACCTGGTACCAAACCAGAATGATACAAATCAAAATCAAGATGTATTTCTCTTTAACCGGTTGTCAGGAACCATTGAATTAGTAAGCCGGGCGGCTGGAACCCTCACGACGACTGGTAACGCCTGGGCCGGTTTCAGCTCTGTTAGCCAGGATGGAATCTGGGTTGTTTTTGAGAGTACGTCAACCAATTTAGTCCCGGGCTTGAACGACACGAATGGTACAAGTGAAACTGATATTTTCGTGTATAACCGGTTATCAGGGATGACACAGCTTGTCAGCCGGGCGGCTGGGACAACCACGATGACTGGAGGTGCCTCATCCAGGTTCCCTATGATCAGTGCCAACGGACAGTGGATCACATTTCAAAGTTTAGCTACCAATCTGGTACCAGGCCAAACTTCATCATTTGCTGAGTATTTTTCCCTGAATGTATTTTTGTATGACCAGGTGTCTGAAACAACACAGCTTGTCAGCCGGGTAGCAGGGACCAGTACGGCAGGTGGAAATTCTCTTTCTGAATCGCCTGTGATCAGTCAGAATGGAAATACAATTGCTTTTCTCAGCCAGGCAACCAATCTGGTTTCCGGCCTCACCGATTTCCTGAATTCAGATGTTTTTCTGTTTGATCGAACCACGCTGATAACCACTGCCGCTTCACGGCATGCCCCTGGGGTTGCTTGTCAAACTGGGTTAGGGAAAAGTTCCCTTGACTTTACCTGGCGCCCCAATTTTTCGGAACCAGCCAAATGGAAATCGGAAAATCGCCAATCAATCAGTCACGAAGGACGATATGTTGTGTTTAGCAGTACCGCACCAAATCTGGTTCCAAATCAATCAATAAAAACTTTTGATTATTACAATGTATTTGTACGGGATCAGGTAACTCAAACCACCACGCTGGTGAGCCGGGAAGCTGGAACAAGTGCAACTGAGGCAAATGGGTATTCAAACGTCCCAGCTTTAAGCGCTGATGGACGGTGGATTGTTTATGCCAGCCTTGCCACGAATTTAGTCCCAGGACAAGTAGACAATAATTACGATTCAGATGTGTTTTTGTATGATCGCCTAACCGGGACAACAGAATTGGTAAGTCGGATGGCTGGAACTCCGGTTACTACAGGGAATCATTATTCTGGAGCCCCTTCAATCAGCGCTGATGGAAGGTTTATTACTTTTTTAAGTCGGTCAACCAATCTGGTGGCCGGTTTGATACAATTGAATTTTACGGATAATGTATTTGTCTATGATCGCCTGACCCAAACAACTGAACTGGTAAGCCGGGCGGCTGGGACCACAACGACGACTGGAAATTCAATCTCAGCCAATCCAGCGATCAGTGAAGACGGAAGGTTTATTGTGTTTCAAAGCAACGCCAACAATTTAGTGCCCAGCCAAATAGATGGAAATTGGCTCACAGATATCTTTGTATATGATCGAGTAGCTGGGATTACCAGGATTGTAAGCCGGGTGGCTGGGACGGTTGCCACTGCTGGAAACGGTGCGTCCATATCTCCGAAAATCAGTGCGGATGGACAAGTTATCACGTTTATGAGCATATCAACCGATCTGGTTCCATCCCAAATCGAAATAAATGGACACTCAGATATTTTTGTTTATGATCAGGCTTCTGGGAAAACACAGTTGGTGAGCCATGCTGTCGGAACGGCTACAACTACAGGGAATTACTCTTCTTTTCATCCAGCAATCAGTGGAGATGGAAATTATATTACCTATGAAAGTGTCGCGACTGATCTTGTATCCAATCAGAACGATGCAAACCAGACGTGGGACGTGTTTGTATATAATCGGATCTCTGGAACGACCGAGTTGGTAAGCCGAGCTGCTGGAACCAATGCCACAACTGGGAATCAAAGTTCAGTTTCTCCCACCATCAGTAGCACCGGGCAATTCATTGCATTTGAGAGCATGGCTACCAATTTGGTTCCAGGCCAAACTGATACGAGTAGGACAACTGATATATTTGTTTTTGACCGGGGCAACAGCCAAATTCGGCTCGTCAGTGGAGTGAATGGATCACCCTCAATGACGGTCCACAGTATCACCAATTCACCCCAAATCAGTCAAAATAGCCAATATATCGTGTTTCAAAGTTCTTCGAATGATTTGATACCTGACGATTACAATAACAATTCTGATGTTTTCGTGGCCGAGATTTTTCCACCCGTGAATGCCACACTCACTGGCGGAGGAACCGTTTGTACGACTCAATCACCCCCCCTCACCGCCACAGTAATTGGGGGAACACCGCCCTATACGCTAACCTTGACCAACGGCGGCGGAACCCAAACTGGAAACAGCCCACTGACCTTTACGGTGTCTCCATTAACCACCACCACCTATGCCATTCAGTCTGGGACAGATGCCAACGGCAATCCCATCACTGGAAATGGAAATGCAACCGTGACCGTCAATTTCTGCGCGGAGCTTTCGTCGCTTCTGGTTGCCGACACAATGAACAACCGTATTCAGCGGTTTAATGGAACCACCTGGTCAGTGGTTGGCCCGGGAACAGTAGGCGCCGGCACAGGTCAATTCCGCACTCCAGAAGCCGTTACCTTTAACCAAACCGGGCGAATTTATGTGGCTGATACAGGAAACAATCGCCTTCAATGGTCAACCAATGGCGGTACAACCTGGGCCGTCTTTGCAACAGGTGGCAGTGGGCTGAATCAGGTGAATGGACCACGGGGATTGGCACTTGATCAGAACGGCAATCTCTATGTGGCTGATAGTGGCAATAACCGGGTTGTTCGCTTCAATAACGGAGTCCCTGGAAATGCTGTAATTCTGGCAACGAACGGCACAACCACTGGGCGGGTTCAAAACCCCAATGGCCTGGCAATTGATACAACCTTCAACTTGTTTATTGCCGATACTGGAAATAATCGAATTCAGAAGATCACCAATGCCGGTACCCAAACCGTTCCCAATACAGGAACGGTGGTTGCCGGGGTTGGGTCTGGATTAACGAGTGTTCGGATGCCACAAGGCGTAGCGGTTGATTCAGCTGGGAATTTGTACATTGCTGACACTGGAAACAACCGTATCACTCGATTTGCCGGCGGAACCCCCGGTACGGCAACCCTGGTGGCTGGATCAGGGACAGCACTGGGCCAGGTCCGTGCACCTGAAGGGGTTACTATCAGTTCATTTTCAACCGGTCCCCTGGCTGGAGGATTATCATTAATTGTCAGCGACACCAGCAATAACCGAATTCAAGGGCGCTTTCTGAATGCACCTATCTGGGGACTGGTTGGCACACCCAATGGGCTGGGGAGCAGTCCAGGTCAATTCCGAATACCGTCAAAGATTCGATAGGGAACTCGCTGTTCAGATTCATATTTCCTGGGAGCATTGGCATCATGCTGGCGCTAAATCTCTTGATGATCAATGATTTGCCGGCGAGATGCCAGCGCTTCCAGGAAAAACCATTTCGTGTTTTCAAAAACTGGAAGCGCGGAAGCCTCCCTCACCCCAACTGTCCACTGATAATCGCCCACGCGGTCAACGCACTGTTGAAACTGGTATAAAACCCATAGGCATTGTACAAAGCGCTTCCCCAGTTGCTTTGGACGTCAACCGGGAGGGCAGCATTTGACACCGGGTCTGAAAGGTTTCGTACAAACCCAAACAACGTGGTATGTTTGAAACAGGCTCGTGCGACGATGGCGTCATCCATCTCAATACAGGCAAAATTGGCATAATTGCCATCAGTATTTCCAACAATAAACGTCGCAGTCGTCAACACCGAAGTCCCCGACGGTGTCATGTTATAAATCAACGGAATGGGGTCTCCCATATCCAGATTGTTTGGGTCAAACTGGCTCAACGTGTAGTCAGTCCCATAGTACTGGTTGAATTGCTCGGCAATGGATTCCAGGTCGGATTCCGTCGTCGGCACCGGAAACAACAGCTTGTCAAAATTTGTGTTTCCAGCCACTGACCAGTTCGCCAGCCACGAATCCTGATAAGTAATCCAGTCAGATTGCGGAACACACGGAAGATACAGCGTTGCGGCACGAATTACCCGCACCGTTCCAGTGTGGTCATAGACCTGCGCTCCACCAGCCGTGCCGGTTGACATAACCAGAGATGGCTGCACAGCGGCAATCAAATTCGCCACCATTTCCTCCAGGTAGGTTGGCCCCGGCCACGGATAATGCGTGTTTGATTTGAACAATAAAACGTTCTTTCCCTGGATTTGAACCAGCCGGTAATACCCCCAATACGTCCAGGGATCAGAACCTGAATACGGCGGCATTCCCCAGTTGTATATCTGCCAGCCGCTCCAGTAGGCAGTGTTTTGTTCTGAATAAGGCATCGTACCGCTGCTGTTACAAAAAACCTGTTCCAGGGCCGCCCATTCAGTCGGCGACCAGGTAATGAGAATCACATCCGCCTGGGGGAGCACTCCAGCGGGTGTGTCGAGTAAAACCGGTGCTTGCTGGCCAATCAAACTCCAGTCAATCGAAGGCAACGGCGGTGTGTTTTGAATCACGGGCACAAAATAGGTGTCCTGTTGAACTTGTCGCATGGCATCAACTCCTGTAGTGAAGTCCTGTTTTGAGCAATCGCGATGGTTTCTCAAACAAATCGTTCGAACAATTACTGTTGATCAAGTCAAAATCAAGGACAAACCTTGTTGAACTGGCGACAAGTCGCCAAAGGTGAAAGCGCCGACAAGTCGGCGCGCTCCAAAGCCATTTATTGTCTTCAAATTTGCGGGTAATCGGCATATGATGACGCCGCTCCACTCAAAAAACTCAGCACTCTTTTTACTTGATCCAGGTTCCATAAAATCGCAGTTACGAGACGCTCAACTCAATCAGGGTATGGTTTGCCGCGCCGCCCCTGGTTGCTTTACGTCTTCCTCTCAACCACCACACTGGTCAGTTTCTTCTGCCCCACAAGACTGACAAGGTTTGCCCTGGAGCCAATTCGTATGTCCTCCCCTCAAAGCCAGAGCCGTCCTGTCTCCCGACGTTTGTTTCAACCAGCCATTGGATTTGTTCTCAGTCTGAGTTGCTGTTTGCTGCTCGGATGGCACGGGTTCCCGGTCAATAAACCCGTCGCCGCAGTGTCTCAACCTCAAAAACAGTCTGAAACCTCATCCATTTCGCTCTTTGCGGCTGGGCGTGGGAATCCCTATGTCAACGTGACAGATGGCCGCCCGTTGAGTACCTTGCGTGCCTTGACACCCAGGGCTGAAACCACCAGTTCCACCGCCCAACTCATGCCACTCGCACTGACTTCGGGCGATTTTACCGGAGACGGCCTGCCCGATCTGGTGAGCACGTACACGGACGGCTTTCAGGGCATAGTGCGGCTGCATCCTGGAAATATGGACGCACACGATCCCAACTCACCTGTTGCTCTGGCTCACAAGCAAGCCGGGATGTTTTCAGATGAATCATTCCTGCCGCCACTTGCTGAAACTTCGATTCCACAACCGGCACACTTTGTTGAAACTGGAGACTTTAACGCCGATGGCCGGCTCGATGTGGTAACAGCAGCCCAGGGTGGAACCGCGCTGTTCTGGCTTGCCGGAAATGGCCAGGGCGGATTTGAAGCGCCGGTGATGATTGAGGTGGATGGACTGATTACGGCTTTTGCGGGCGGCGAAATCAACCAGCCTGATGGCGCCAGGGACCTCGTGGTTGCGATCACTCGCGGAGACACCGCGCTGGCACTGGTGTTTGAATCAATTACTGGAGGTTTGTTTGGAAAACCTGAACCGATCCGGCTTCCCTTCCCGGCTCCCAGCCTGGCGCTGGGGCGCGTCAATGATGATTCCTGGTCAGATCTGGTCGTGGCGGCTGGAACCGAGTTGCTGGTGATTCAAGGCCGTGACCGTCTTTCAGTTTTAAATGAACCGTCGTTTAACGCCGCACTCAAGACTCGACGCATTTTTTCAGAACCGGTTGTCAGTGTGGTGACTGGTCGCTTTACCAGCACCACCCACGATGACATTGCCCTCTCAACTCAAAGTGGAGAAGTTCTGGTACTCGATGATGTTGACCGCCGCCGCCACGAACTTCCGGAATCTGAAAACGAAGCGTCCACAGAAACACGTCGCCCGGTGGTTGAGCAAACCCGAATTCCACTCGAACAATGGCAACGGCACTCTCTTGGGAACATCATTCCTCAGGCCAGACTTGTAGCAACAAAAACCTCAAGCCTTCCGACGGATGACCTGATGGTGGTCGGTGCCGGAAGCCAGCTTCGATTGCTGACAGCCGTTGGAAAAGTGGATTCTGCATATTCTGGATTGGACTCGGAACTGGTTGAACTTTCAGCTTTTACGCCACCAGTTGCCGCGATTCCAATGCGATTGAATGGGGATGGCCTGGACGATCTGGTGATTTTGAGCGACACCGAACAGCCGCTTTCCAAACTGGTTACCGAACCACTGGCGACCTTTGTGGTGACCAATACCGGCGATAACGGTGGCGTCAACCCGGCGGCAAATGCGGGTACTGGCACGCTCCGACAGGCCATTGTGGATGCCAATGCCACCGTCGCAGCAGATATGATCTCGTTCAACATTGCGGGTGCTGGGGTCCAAACCATCACACTGGCGGCAGCCTTACCCAACATCACGCGTCCGGTCACGATTGACGGCACCACCCAACCCGGTGCCAGCACAGGTACCTGGCCGCCAACCCTGCTGATTGAACTCAACGGCACAAGCGCTGGTGCCGCCAATGGACTCAATTTCACTGGCGCCAACAGCAACAACAGCCTTGTCAAAGGGTTGATTATCAACCGATTTAATACAGCCAGCCCAAATGGGATCGGTGTGCGCGCTGCCGGCCCAACCAACATCACCGTTCAATATAACCTGATTGGAACGGATGCAACGGGAAACGCGGCCTCAGCCAACCGGGTTGGTATTTCTATCAGTGGGAACAGTGCATCCTGTGTCATCGGCGGCACAACCGTTGGCGAGCGAAACCTGGTCAGCGGAAATTCACTTGATGGGATCAATGTCTCAAGCGACACGGCGGATGGAGCAATTATTCGGGGTAACATCGTTGGCCTCAACGCCGCTGGAACGGTTGACCTCGGCAACACGGTTGACGGCATCGGGCTTTCCAACAGCGTGGATAATGTGACCATTGGTGGCAGCACCGCCAGTGACCGCAACATCATTTCCGGCAATGACGGCGACGGCATTGACGTCAACAACCTGGACATCAGCGGAACACTCATCCAGGGAAATTACATTGGAACCGACATTACCGGCGCCAGTGACCTGGGCAATACGGGCCGGGGAATTTCCAATAATGCAACGCCCGGAACAGCAATTGGCGGGAGCACCGCAACACCCGGAACCGCACCGGGAAATGTCATTTCCGGCAATAATGATCAGGGCATTGAAATTACCAATGACACTGCCGATGGGGTAACGGTTCGTGGCAACATCATTGGCCTGAATGCCGCCGGCAACGCCGATGTGGGCAACACGCTCAATGGTGTCCGGGTTGCGACCAGCGCTGATAACACAGCTATCGGCGGCACGGCTGTCACTGATCGCAACGTGATTTCCGGCAACGACGACAACGGCGTAAATATCGCCGATGCCGCAACGCCAGTCATTGCGGGAACCACCATCCAGGGAAATTTCATCGGCACCGACATCACCGGCGCCGTTGACCTGGGCAATACCACCAATGGAATTGCCATCAGCAATGCCCCTGCAACCGCCATTGGCGGCGCGACAGCCACGCCCGGAATGGCGCCAGGCAATGTGATTTCAGGCAATAACGGTCAGGGTATTGATGTGAGAAATGACCCGGCTGACGGCACCACCATTCAAGGCAACATCGTCGGGTTGACCGCTGCCGGAACAGCGGACCTCGGCAATACCCAGGATGGAATCCGCATTGCCAACAGTGCCGACAACACCGCAATTGGTGGAATGACCGCCACTGTCCGCAATGTGATTTCCGGCAATGACGACGATGGAATTGACGTCAATGACAATGCCATTACTGGAACGGTCATTCAGGGCAACTACATCGGCACGGACCTGACCGGCGCCATTGATCTGGGGAATACCGATGACGGGATTGCCAACACCAGCGCCCCAGGAACCACCATCGGCGGCAGTACCGCAACGCCGGGAACAGCCCCCGGCAACGTCATTTCAGGCAACAATGGCGATGGAGTTGAAATTACAAATGATGCCGCTGACGGGACGACCTTCCGAGGCAACATCATCGGATTAACGGCGGCGGGAACGACCAGCCTGGGCAACGGTGCCAATGGAATCCTGGTTGGTACCAGTTCCGACAACACCCTGGTTGGCGGCAGCACGGCCAGCGACCGCAACATCATTTCCGGAAACACAACCAACGGCATTGATGCCAGCAGCACGGCTTCGACGGGCACGATGATTCAGGGCAACTACATTGGAACGGACATCAATGGAACGGCAGACCTCGGCAACGGTCAGGACGGCATCACCACCAGCAACCCGGCCTGTCAAATTGGTGGAAGCACTACGACACCGGGAACGGCACCCGGCAATGTCATTTCCGGCAATGACAGCGATGGCATTTCAATTTCAAACGATGCGGCGGATGGATGTACCATCAACGGCAACATCATCGGCCTGAGCGCCAATGGTACGGCTGATCTTGGCAATTCATTCAATGGGGTTCAGGTTTCCGGCAGTGCCGACAACACACTGATTGGTGGAACAACAGCCAACGACCGCAACATTATCTCTGGCAACGATACCAGCGGCATTTTACTCACCAGTACCGCCAGCACCGGAAGTACGATTCAGGGAAATTACATCGGCACGGATCTTACTGGGGCACTTGATCTTGGGAACACCCAGGATGGACTGAGTGTGACCAACACTCCCAGCTCCCAAATTGGTGGAACCACCACGACTCCAGGTGTGGCCCCAGGTAATGTCATTTCCGGTAACAACAGCGATGGGGTTGAGATTACCGGAGAATCAGCCGATGCAACTCAAATCCAGGGCAATATCGTCGGGCTTGGAACGTCAGGCACTGTCGCTCTGGGCAATAGCGCTACGGGCATCACCGTCCTGAACGGCGCCGACAACACCGTCATCGGCGGGAGCAGCGCGATGGCTCGCAACGTCATTTCCAGCAATGGCACCAATGGAGTCAGCGTTTCCGACGCCACCACCACCGGGACTCAAATCCAGGGGGATTACATTGGAACCGACATTGCCGGCACAGCAGATTTGGGCAACACAACCAACGGCATTTTTGTCAGCGACACGGTGGCCACGATTGGCGGCAGTACCACAACCGTGGGCACAGCTCCCGGAAATGTGGTTTCAGGCAATAATGATGATGGAATTGAACTAACGGGTGATGCAGCCGACGCCAATCCGATTCGGGGAAACCTCATTGGTCTCAATGTCGCCGGGAATGCCGCGATTGGAAATGGGGCGAATGGCATTTTCATCACCAATAGTGCCGACACCAACACCGTTGGCGGCACCACGGCTAATGATCGCAATGTCATTTCCGGCAACATCCTGGATGGCGTCAGAATAACCACGGCTGATACAACCGGCAATGTCGTCATTGGGAATTTCATTGGGACAAACCTGGGTGGCACCACCGCCGTTGCCAATCAATTTTCCGGTGTGCGGATCAACGGTTGCTCCAATAACAGAATTGGAGGGGCGACGGCAGCGGAACGAAACATCCTTTCCGGCAATACGGGTGATGGCGTGGTGATTATCGGAGCGGCAGCAACCGGCAATACCGTCAGCGGTAATTTCATCGGTACCGACGTCAACGGCACAGCCGATCTTGGGAATTCACTCATTGGCGTTGAAATCATTGGAAGTTCTGGAAATACAGTTGGCGGCACCACGGCTGGCGAACGCAACATTATTTCTGGAAATACCCAGGATGGCGTTTCGATCAACACGGGCCCCGCAGCCAATAACCTTGTCATCGGCAATTACATTGGGACAAACCTCAACGGGACAGCCGCACTTGCCAATGACTTTTCAGGCGTTCGGATTAACGGCTGTTCAAACAATATTATCGGCGGCACCACGCCGGCACACCGCAACATCCTGTCGGGCAATACCGGCGATGGGGTGGTGATTGTTGGAGCAGCAGCAACTGGCAATCAAGTCATCGGGAATTTCATCGGCACCGATGTCAACGGCACGGCGGATGTGGGCAATTCATTGATTGGTGTCGAAATCATCGGGAGTTCTGGAAATACAGTCGGCGGCACCACGGCTGGCGAACGCAACATCATTTCCGGCAACACGTTGGATGGGGTTTCGATCAACACGGGCCCGGCGGCTAACAACGTCGTTACCGGCAACTATATCGGCACAGACCTCAACGGCGCCACGGCGATTGCCAATTCATTTTCCGGCGTGCGGATCAACGGTTGTTCAAACAATCGGATTGGCGGGATGACTGCCGGCGAACGAAACATTCTCTCGGGCAACACGGGTGACGGCGTGGTGGTACTTGGGACCGCAACCGGAAACCAGATTTTGGGCAATTACATCGGCACCACCGGAACCGGAACCACAGATCTGGGCAATCTTCTGGCAGGAATCGAGATTCTGACCGGCAGCAGCAGCACTGAGGTTCGAGGAAATGTGATTTCCTGTAACCACCGCCAGGGAGGCACCATCACGGCGCTTAATGCCAACATCTATGTAACTGGGTCAAACAGCAACACGATTGCCGGGAATATCATTGGGTTACAGGCTGATGGCAGTAGTACGTTTGCGCCAAACGGTGGCCCGCGTGGTGTATTTCTGGCAGCAAATTCAAACAGTAATCAGATTGGCGGCACCACGGTCGCAGATCGAAATATCATTTCTGGTCATCAACATACCGGCGTCGAAATTGCCAGCGCTTCGACGTTGAATCAAGTTCAAGGGAACTTCATTGGCGTGGCGGCTGATGGCACGACGGCTCGCGGCAATGGGGACAACGGTATTGCCATTGCCATTGCCAATAATAACCTGATTGGCGGTACCAATCCCGGAGAAGGCAATGTGATTGCTTCCAATGGCCGGAGTGGTGTTGGCATTGCGAGCGGCACCGGGAATCGAGTATTGAGCAATTCGATTTTTGGGAACACGGTGCTTGGAATTGATCTGGGGAATGATGGCGTTGTCCAGGCCAACGATGCGGGGGACGGAGACAGCGGCGGCAACAACCTGCAAAACTTCCCGGTTTTGTCAGCCGCCTATTTTAATGGAACCACTACCCAGATTCAGGGCACGCTCAACAGCACGGCGGGTCGGATGTTCCGAATTGAATTTTTCACCAATCCAACCTGTGATGGTTCGGGCAATGGTGAAGGCCAGACATTGCTCAGTTCAACAATGGTGACGACCAATGGCAGCGGCAACGCCACCATCAATGTCACGCTGGCCATGGCGACCACGCTTGGGCAAACCGTAACAGCGACCGCCACTGATCAAACCAGCAATGACACCTCAGAGTTTTCAGCCTGCCGCACGATCACACTCGCGCCACCAACGCTGACCAAGTCGTTCACGCCCGACACCATTCTGGTTGGTCAGACGTCAGTTTTGACCTTCACTATAACCAACCCGAACAGCAACAGCGGGCTCTCTGGAATTTCCTTTACCGATCCGCTGCCGGGTGGTGTCCTCATCGCCAATCCAAATGGCCTGGTCAATGGATGCGGAGGAACGGTGACTGCGACCTCTGGGACGGGCACCATTACTTATGGGAACGGCAACCTTGCGGCGAGCGGAAGTTGTACATTCAGCGTAACGGTCCTCGGAGCAACCACCGGCACCAAGGTCAATACCACCAACCCGATTTCTGCCATGGAAAGTGGCCCAGGAGGCACAGCCACCGCAACCCTCGTGGTTGGCGAAACGGTTGAATTTGCCGTGCTCTATGTGGCGGATACCAGCAATAACCGTATCCAGCGCTTTGACGGAACAACCTGGGCAATCGTCGGCACCGGCGTGGTCGGCTCAGGAAACGGTCAATTCCGGGCGCCGGAAGCCGTCACCGCAAGTCCTTCAGGGTTACTAATTTACGTCGCCGACACCAATAATAACCGCATCCAGTGGTCAACCGACGGCGGAACAACCTGGGATAACTTTGCCACAGTTGGGTCAGCGCCCAATCAGGTTCGGTCACCACACGGACTGGCACTTGATCGAGATGGCAACCTCTATGTCTCAGACACGGGCAACGGGCGGGTCATGCGCTTTACCGGTGGTGTTCCTGGGGCTGGGGTTATCATTGCCACCAGTGGGGCCGCGAGCGGTCAGGTCAGTAGCCCGCGAGGGCTCGCCATCAACAGTGCGTTTGAGCTTTTTGTGGCGGATGAAACCAATAGCCGGATTCTCAAGATTAACAACGCGAACACGGTGCTCACCGGCACGACCGGCACGATTGTGGCCACCGCCGGGTCAGCGCTCAACAAAGTTCAGAACCCACAGGGAATTGCAGTTGATAACACCGGCAATGTGTATGTTGCCGACACGGGGAATTCGCGCATTCTGCGCTGGGCCAATTCCAATCCAGCCAGTTCAACTTCGCTGGCTCTGGTTGGAACGCTCCTGGGTCAGGTCAACAAAGCTGAAGGCATAACAGTCTGCCAGTTTGCCAGCGGGCCATTTGCCGGTCAGTCATCGCTGGTGGTTGGCGACACACTGAATAACCGCATTCAAGGCCGGTTCCTGGCGAGCGGCCCCTGGGCGTTGCTTGGCGCACCAAACGGCATTGGCAGTGGCGTCGGGCAGTTCCGGGCACCATCCAAGATTCGCTGATGGGTTGGTGGCGGTAACCGGACGAAAAGGACAAAAAGGACGAAAGTGACCTAAAATCGAAAACCCAGAAGTGGGAAAACCGAAGACTTCTTTTTTGTAATCGGCATCATTCGGCGACGAAAACGACACTTTGGCGACAAAACCTGCGGTTGAGAGAATATTTGTTTTCGGGTGCTCTCAGGATGCTTATGTTCAAGCCATCATTCGCCCGAAAAACGTTCCTTCTTCACCGCAGTGTCTCCATCCATTTGGAATGAGGTGTAGCCTCAACCATCACCCCCAAATGGGCTGTCCCGCAGGTGTCTATGTCGTCCAAACCATCGGTTTACGTCCGGTTGGCCCAACTCCAACCCTATGTTCTGACCGGTGTGCTGCTGGGTCTGCCAGCACTCGCCTTTTCCGGAATCAGATTTGAATTTCTGGCCTGGTTTGGTCTGGTGCCGATGCTGGTGGCACTCAGGTCGGAAACTTCGGTTCGACGCTGGTTTGGATTGTCGTTCGTCGCGCTTTCAACATGGTTTGCCGTGGGGCAGTCGTGGATACTGCTGACCTCACCGACAGTGGCAACAGTCAGCTTTTTCGTTGGTGGTGCGGCACTTACCGTACCGATGATGACGCTGTTTTTCCTGACCAGACATCTGGGCCGGCGCCGGGCGTTATGGACGCTCCCTTTCATCTGGACCGCCTGGGAATGGATCTATCACCAGTGCCAGTTTTCGTTTGGCGGGCACACACTTGCAAACACACAAACCAATGCCATCTGGCTGTTCCAATTCATGGATCTGACTGGTGTGTGGGGAATGATTTTTTGGGTTGTCCTGTTCAATGTGCTGGTGACACAGGCAATTGACGACTGGCAAGGACAGGCAACGGATCAAGCTGGGCTGGCCGTACCGCGCACACATCTGGTGGAGAAACTGATTTGGGTCACCTCGGTCATGGTGATCCCACCGCTCATCTACTCAGCCTTCTGCTTTTGGAAGTACACCAAACCTCCAGCATCAGACCAGAACCGGCTTTCGGTTCTGATGGTCCAACCCAACGTCAATCCCTGGGTTGAAACCAATCCAGAGCGAAAAGCTGCAATTGTCGAAAAAACCGTCTTGTTGACCGACCTGGCGGTGGAACAGACGTCGCCGGACCTCATCGTCTGGCCGGAAATTGCGATCCCCCTTCCCTATCGCCAATCACCTGAAGTCCAGACATTTCTTGGTCAGGCCATCACGGATTGGAATGCCCCGCTCCTGACCGGAACCCTTGACCTCAAATCCTATGCCACCGGAATGCCGCGCCCGAAGCGGCTGGACATCGAAGGCCGTGACTTTGAAGTCTTCAACACCGTGCTGGCCTTGACCCCAAACTGGAACGATCCCCAGGTTTCAGCACCAGCGGCGGTGGTGTCAGGCATCTCAGCCAAGAACCGTCTGGTGCCGTTTGTCGAACATATCCCCTATGTTGAGCACGTTCCCTGGCTTCGCAAGCTCGTCGCCAGGCTCGGAAGTAATCCGATTTTGGACCAGGGAGCAACCACCACGTTGACGGTTCAGACCAAAAATCAGCGGCTGGTAAAGGTTGGAACTCAGATTTGTTATGAATCCCTCTACCCCGAAAGTTCGGCCCGGCTGGTCCGCGAGGGCGCGCAGTTTCTGGTTTTTGTGACCAACGATGGGTGGTTTTCGCAAACCCAGGGCGCCGAGATCACAGCGGCAGCCTCATGGATGCGGGCAATTGAAACCCGCCGCTCGGTGGCACGTTGCGCCAACACCGGAAAAACACTGTTTTTTGATCCGCTTGGAAGAAGCTACGGCGAGATTCCCTGGTGGCAGGAACGCACCACAACCGCTGACATTTTGCTTTCACATGACCTGACCCTCTATACCCAATATGGCGACGTTTTCCCGTTGACCTGTCTGTGGGGTTCCGCCCTGCTCCTGGTTGCGCTCAGTGGAAGAACCATATTTTCCAAACTCTGCAAGGAGAAATTGTTATGAACCTGACCTGTCCAAAAATCCTCAGCCGGATTGTGCTGGGTCTTAGCCTGACCCTGGCTTTTTCATCCCAACTGATCCTGGCTGCCACTGTCGGTACCTGTATTCCTCCGAGCGGCCTGAATTGCGTTCCAGGTGGTGGTGGCCGTGGGGCCGCCTCCAGACCAGCACTGGTCCGCCTGTCAATGAAAACACCCCGGACCGGCCACAGCCGCTCGCATCTGGCTACGGTTGGTCATCGCCAGGCAGGTCGTTCCCTGGCTTATTCCAGCCTGGCGGAATCTGAATCATCGTTGCGCCGGGATGGTTCGCGTGGATTTTCCTGGATGGTGCTGGCCGCTGGATTCAGCTTTCTGCTGTTGAGCGTGCGGCCATCGTCCAAACGCCGGGCCTGGAAAAAGCGGGCGTTTTTTCTGCTCGTGCTGGTCATGTGCCTGTCCACCCCGGTTCCATTCGTGACGGGAATACCGCTGGTGGCTGGAGCATCGTCACTGGACGAAATCGGTTTTTCACCGTTGCAAAATTCAGCGAACGAGGTGACGTCGGGATTGGAAATCGGTGGCCTGGGACAATCCCAAATCGGTGGCACGACCACTGATGCAGCGGGCAACCTCTATGTAACCGGCGGGTTTACCGGTAGTTTGGTTTTTGACACGGTGGAAAAAACGGTTTTGACTGCCCGCAACGATTTTGATTTCTTCATTGCCAAATACAGCCCGACCCGGAAATGTCTATGGGCACGCGAAGCAACCGGCAGCGAAGGGCTCGCGGGTGGATTCTCGCTCGATGGCGGGTTGGCGATTGCAGTTGATGGACAGGGCAACAGCTTTGTTGGCGGCAGCTTTGTGTCACAACTGGTCTTCAAAAATGGGCAAAAACAACCCGTGGCCACGTTGACTGCCGGTTCGACCGCCGGAATAAATTTTGAAGCCTTTGTCGCCAAATATGACCGCGATGGGAACCTGGTATGGGCCAAAGGCGGCCTGAGTGGCAGCCGGCAATCCTCAGACTCGCTGACGGTGGGAATCAATAGCGTGACTGGGGTTGTCCTTGATCGGGCCGGAACACCCTATGTCTGCGGACAAATTTCAGGTCAGTCGTTTCTAGGAACATCGGTCGCACAAGCCCAGGAGTCTGATACGTTTGTCTCCAGATTGAATCCGGCAACCGGTGAGCCGGTATGGATTTCCATTTCGGGCGGGGAACCCGGCACGATTTCAACAACAGCCATTGCGATTGACGCGGCGGCCAATACCTATGTTTTGGGCACTTTTGATGGGTCGGCGACATTTCCGACCACCACCCCAACCACCCTGGTGGATGAAACCGCCGATGGGTTGTTTTCGGTGTTTCTGGCCAAATATGCCCCGAACGGTCAATGCCAGTCAGTTCAAGCGATCACCGGACCGAAACAACAATTTGGAATGGGCCTGACGGCAACCGATGCCGGAGAAGTGTATGTCTGCGGCGGTTTTGACACGAGTATCAACATTGGAGCCGTCACGTTGCAAAATTCAGCCCTGTATTTTGGCGGGTTTGTCGCCAAATTTGATCGGACCGGGAAATGCGAGTGGGCCCGCGAGTTTGGTGACACCTATGCCCTGGGCAGCCGGGTGGTGACGGATGCGGCTGGAAACGCGTATGTCGCCGGTATTTTCCTGGGCGAAAACATCTTTGGGCGTGAGACTTCAAATTCGCAGCGCCTGGTTTCACCGCTCTTGGGGATGTTCCTGGCGAGCTATGACACCACCGGAAAATTTCAATCAGCGCGGGCATTTCCCTGTTCTGGTGAACTTTCAACCAATCTGTTTTCCTCAGAGAAAGTTCCGGTTTATGCCAATCCAGTGCAACTGACCTATAACCAGACCTCGGGTGAACTCAAGATTTCAGGCGATTTTACCGGGAAACTGCAACTGGATCGCTTTGATTTTGACAGTGAAGATTTCGATTTTGACGGTGATGGCGATATGGATGACCCTGAAGATGACGATGACGGCGATGATGATGGTGACGATGATGATGGCGATGGTGACGGCGATGATGACGATGACGGCGATGATGATGGCGATGGTGACGGCGATGATGACGATGATGATGACGATGGTGATGGTGATGGCGATGGTGATGGCGATGGCGGGCGAGCTGGTAAACAAACCAGTGCCAACCGCTCTGGCTTTATTGCAACCATCCAAACCTCAGCCACCCCGGTTGAACCACCAACCGCAGCCCTGAGTTTCCCGAAAGGCGGCGAATCATTTACCGCCGGAGACTCAGTAACCATTCGGTGGGCCTCATCCGACCGGATCGGCATTGCATCTCAAGATCTGGCGCTATCCACTGACAGCGGCACGAGTTTTCCGATCAATCTGGCCAATGGACTCTCGGGCAATACCCAAAGTTTTGAATTCCGCATTCCAGCCACACTTGAAACCGGGCGCGGACGACTCCGGCTGACGGTTGCCAACACTGGTGGCCGGGTGACCCAGGACACGACCGCTTCTGATTTTCAAATCAGGCTCGCCCCCGATACCCAGCCGCCAACGGTGACGGTTTCTGAACCAGCCGCTGGTTTGACGGTGGTCTCAAACGAAGGCACGCGGATCAGTGTCGCCTGGCGTTCGACCGACAACATTGCCGTGACCAGTCAGGCAATCAGCCTGACCGGAAAACGCAACGGGGCCGACTTTACCGAAACAGTTGTTTCCGGGCTGTCAGGTTCGGCAACCAGTTTTTCCGTTGTGGTGCGAACGAATGACGCTTTTTCAGAAGGACAGATCGTGATTGAAGCCAGCGACCCGAAAGGCAATCGTGGGCTTGGGCGGTCCGGTGTTTTTACGGTTACGGCACCGCCTCCGCCAGACACCACCAATCCGACAGTTTCCAATGTTTCGCTTTCAAAACGGACGGTGAAGCGCAAAAAAGATGCGACGGTCAGTATTTCGTGGCAATCCACCGATAATGTCGGTATCCGCGAACACGACCTGGTGTTTGCCTCTGACGGGGCGACGTTTGCCACACCGGTGGTCTCAGGGCTGCCAGGTTCAGCCCAGTCATTTACCTGGACAGTTCCATCCGCAATTCCAAAGACCAAAACCGGAGCGGTTCGGGTCACCGCCAAAGATGCCGCAGGCAATGTCGGGCAGGCCCAGGCCGGCCCACTCGGCGTCAAATAGGACAAATTCGGGTTCCGGGTTCCGGGTTCCGGGTCTTGTCATTACCCAAATTTTTTCAGTTCTCTAAAA